>CAMDPX010000023.1 GCA_945905295.1 Planctomyces sp. SH-PL62
CGGTGTGCGGTTAAAACCACCGGGGGGGCTGACGCCGCCCCGCTCGCCAAAACACACGCGACAGAATGTGATGAGCGTCGCTGTCTTAAAACTTGGCGGCAGTTTGCTCGATCTCGCGGATCTGCCGGATCGCTTGCGAGCGGTGGCGGCAATGCTCGCTGGCGATCGGCCGCTCTTGATCTGCGGTGGTGGCGCGGCCGCCGATGTCGTGCGACGGTGGCATGACACTCACGGCTTGAGCGAAGAGCAGTCGCATTGGCTGGCGATGGACTCCATTCGACTCAACCAGCGGCTGCTGCTGACGCTCATGCCGGAATTAGAACTCGTCTCGAACCGTGCCGCGGCCGAATCGGCTTGGCGTCGAGGTCGCGTGCCGCTGCTGGATCTGATGTCGTTCGTCAGCATCGAAGAGACCGCGCCGGGTATGTGTGCAACGTTGCCGCATTCGTGGGACGTGACGAGTGATTCGCTCGCAGGCTGGGCCGCGATCCGCTGGCCGGCGAGCCGGTTAGTGCTGCTGAAGTCGGCTGAGCTGCCCATCGCCGAGAGCGGCTTGAGCCTTCGCGAGGCGGCGGAACTCGGACTCGTCGATTCGTACTTCCCGGTACTGGACCCAGAATTGCCGCCGACATCTTGGTGTACTTTGCGAGGCAGCGGCGCGGTCGAGTTCTGTCTGTTCGGTCGCTGACGTGGCGATGGACTGCTTTCGAAAGCCAAACACTTCCCGTCGCAGGAGATTCCCATGAGCGAAGATTTGAACGCCACTGCGTCGTCCGTGTTGCCGCCAGCGGTCGCCAGCCGTTGGGGACGTCGTGCCCTCTACGTGTTGATCGGTGTGTTGTCTTTGTCGCCGGCCGGGTGGTGGCTGAGTGGAGCGATCAAGGACGCCCGCGAGGGTTCGCGTCGTTCGAGTTGCAAATGTGGTCTGAAGCAGTTCGGGTTGGCGTTGCACAACTATCACGACACGTATGGCTCGTTTCCGCCGGCGTTCGTGCTGGGGCGGGATGGGAAGAAGTGGCATAGTTGGCGAGTGCTCATTCTGCCGTATCTCGGACAGCAGGAGTTGTACGCCGCATACCGCTTCGACGAACCGTGGGATGGTCCGAACAATCGCAAGCTGATCGAGAAGATGCCGGAGATTTTCGCGTGTCCCTCACAGCCCTGCCCGGCCAAGAAGGCCGTGGTGTTGTCGATCGGCGTGCTGGGGTGCGCCGGCGGCGGGCCGTCTGCAAACAGCGGTTTCACGAGCTACGCGGCGGTGCTTGGCCAGGATTGCGCGTTTCGCGGCGCTCGGCCTGTCAGCATCCAGGAGATCACGGACGGGATGTCAAACACGGTGCTGATCGGCGAATGCACACGCACGAAGACTCCGTGGACGAAGCCGGAGGACATCGACATCGCCTTCTATTCGAAGCTCGGCGGTCCCGATGGCTTTGGAGGTCGACACGACGCGGGATCGCATTTTTTGATGGGCGACGGCACGGTGCGGTTCATACCGACGAACACGCCACAGACAACCGTGGACGGGCTCTTCACGCGCAATGGCGGCGAGACGATCAACGATTTCTGAATCGTGTCTCTCGACACCATCCGTGGAATCCGGCGTCGGTGGCGAAATGCGAATCCGAGCGATATGAACCTTGCAGCAACGCTGGTCTAACTGCTCAAACGGAGCGGTTTTGTTTTTGTCCCGTCAGGGACACTCGAAAATAGCCCAGCACGTCAGTGCTGGGAGGGCCGTTTAGCGTGCCTCTTGAGTCCCGTCAGGGACGACAGAGCAGGATCGTTTGCTGTCGTCCCTAACGGGACTTTGTGAGGATTGTCACCACGAACCCCAGCACTGACGTGCTGGGCTATTCTCGATAAGTCCCTAGCGGGACTCAAAAACCGCTCAGTTTGATTCACTGGGCGAAAAGGGTAAGCCGACATGAATCTCTCTGGCGGTGCGAAGGTTGGTTGTGTTGCCGTCGTCTGGGGGTTGAGCTTGATGCTCGCCGGTTGCGGGAAAGATCCACCGCCGCCTCCGCCGCCCATTCCGATACCCGTGGCGCGACCGCCCGCGTTGCCGCCGAAAGTGGAGCCGCAGCCGTCTGCTGAAGAGTTGGCTAAGACACAAGCCGAGATCGAAGCGGCAGCCGCGAAGACGCTGCGCGACTTCGGCGCGGCGGTGCAGGTCAACGAGAGCGGGCAGGTGCTTCACGTCAATCTGCTCAATCACCCCCGTTGCAATGATGAGGCGTTGGAGCCGCTCAAGTCATTGAAGAGTGTCGTCGCGCTCGATCTGCGCGGGACCAAGATCAGTGATGCAGCGCTCGCCATCGTTGGCGGATTGGAGTTGCTCGAAGAGTTGTATCTGGGCAATACGACGATCACCGATGCGGGACTGGAGAAGCTCAAGTCGCTGAGCAAGCTCAAGGTTCTCAATCTGGTCGGTACGCAGGTCAGCGACGCGGGTGTGATTGGATTGGCTGGCGAGTTGAAGGGTCTCAAAGCAGTCAACTTGTTCAAGACGGAGGTCACCGACGCGGGGGTGCGCGGGCTGCAAAAGTTGGAAGAATTGGAAGTGCTCGTGTTGCCGCCGGCCGCGACGAATGAGTCGCTGGCCGTGGCCGAGGAACTGAAGAAGCTGCGCGTCTTGTGGGCCATCGAATCGAAAGTCACGGATGAAGGACTGATCAAGCTCGCGCTGCTCGATGGGCTGACTGAGCTGGATTTGTCGCAGACGGCGGTGACGATTGATGGCGTGCTCAATCTGGCTCAGCGGCGCAAGGAGATGTCGATCGCGTTTCCGAAAGGGCTGTGGGCGGGAGGCGCGTTGACGCTCAACGCGGCGGCGTCGGACGGGGACATGCCGGTGCTCGGCAAGCATGTGGAATTGACGGCGCTCTCGTTGCACGCGACGCCGGTGACGGATGCGGGATTGGAGCCGCTGCGATCGCTGACGAAGTTGGAATCGCTGGCATTGCCGCCGACATCGACCGATGCCGCGCTCGACGTGCTGTTTGTGTTGAACGATTTGCAGAACCTGACGCTGGCCGGCGCGGCGATCACCGATGACGGTGCGAAAAAGCTCGAACGGCTGACCAAGCTGCAAACGCTCAGTCTGATTCGGACGCGCGTCGGCGATCGCGCGATGGAGTCCATCGGCAAGCTCGGCGACTTGAAGTCCCTGTGGCTGGACCAAACCGGAGTCGGCGATGCGGGGTTGCGATCGCTGGTCGGGTTGAAGCAATTGGAATTGCTCAGCCTGCGCGAGTCGGCGGTCACCGACGAAGGTCTGCCATCATTGCGTTCGCTGCAAAATCTCAAGCAACTGTCGTTGGGCTGGACGCGCGTGGGTGGCGGATCGCTCGACCCGTTCAAAGATCTGAAACAACTGGAGCAGTTGGATTTGATCGGCACGCAGGTCAGCGCGGCTCAAGCGGCCGAGTTGAAGCAAGCGTTGCCGAAGTGCGAGATCGCGTATCCGACCGATCCGCTGTTGATCGCTCTGGCGGAAGCTCGCGGCGACATGAAGGTGGCTCTGAATGCGATTGGGCAAGTCAAGCTCGACGAGAAGTCGCAGCAGGTGGTGGCCATCAACGTCGCGCATGCGCGGTTCGAGGATGCGGGACTCGAACAAGTCGCGACGTTGAAGTCGTTGCAGAAGCTCAGCGTGATGGGGACGAAGGTCACCGACGCGGGGCTGAAGCACCTGCACGGTCTGTCAGAACTGCAGGAGCTGTGGCTGGATGGCACGGCCGTCAGCGATGCGGGGTTGGAGGAACTCTTCACGCTCAAGAAGTTGAAGACGTTGTACGTTCGCGGGACGCGCGTGACGACGGCCGGTGCGCTGCGCGCGGCGGCCGCGTTGCCGAACACCGACTTGGCATTCACGCACGGCTCGCGCGATGCGACCGGCGTAACTTTGTTGTCCGGCGTGCAGGACGGCGATCTGGCCGCACTCAGCGAAGTGCCGAAGTTACTGGTGCTGCGGATTTACGATGCTCCGATGACCGATGCCGGATTGGGGCACATCGCCGCGCTGGCCAATTTGCAGTGGCTGACGATCCACGGCGGCAAGTTCACAGCGACTGGCGTGAAATCGCTCTCGGCGTTGAAGAAGCTGGCAGTGCTGTCGCTGAACAGCACGCCGCTCGGCGACGACGGACTCAAGCCCATCTCCGAGATGCCGCAGTTGCAGGAGCTGTATGTCGCGCAGAGCAATGTCACGAATGAAGGGGTCTCACAGCTCAAGTCCTTGGCGAACCTCACCGCGTTGGACCTGTCGAACACGAAGGTGACAGGGTCGGGAATCGCGAATTTGGTTGGGCTGAAGAAGCTCGTCGTGCTGAATCTGACCAACACGGTGATGAGCGATAATCAGTTGACGAAACTGGCCCCGCAGATGCGTCAGCTCAAGCGGTTGGGGCTGCGCGGCACGCAGGTCACCGGGCCGGGGTTGAAGGCGCTCAGCGGCCTGACGCAGTTGGAAGTGCTCTGGTTGGACAACACGTCGGTCACCGGTCCCGGGTTGGCGAGCCTCAAGCCGCTGACGAATCTCACCGAGTTGGACCTCAGCGATTGCAAGTTTGTCAGCAACGGTCTGGAGAATCTGATGGGGATGACCAAGCTGAAGCGGCTGCGGCTCAACGGCATCCCTCTGCCGCAGAAGGATCTCGACCGGCTGCACGAAGCGTTGAAGGGTTGCGAGATCGTGTACTCGCCCGATCCGCTGGTGAAGGCGCTGGCCGAGCAAAAGAACGACATCGCCAAGGCCTTGCCGACCGTCGCCGAGGTGAAGACCAACGACAAGGGAGAAATCATTGCGGTCAACTTCGAGGAGACCGCGATCACGAACGCCGGCCTCGAATCGCTGAAGAGCTTGAAGTCACTGAAGCGTCTCGACCTGTCCCGCTGCAACGTGACTGACGCGGGGATCGCGCATCTCGCGTTGCTGACGAGCCTCGAATCGCTCGATCTGAGCGCGACGGCGATCAGTGACAAAGCGCTCGCCTCGCTGGCCGGAATGTCGCAACTGGAGTCGCTCTTCTTGAGCGACACGGCGATCGGCGATCACGGACTGGAACAACTCAAGAAGCTGACGAAACTGCAACGGCTCGATCTGAGCGGCACGAAAATCACCGACAGCGGGATGCTGCTGCTCGTGAATTGGAAAGACCTGCGCGTGTTGAACCTCGCCAAGACGTCGATCACGAACAACGGGCTGGCCGACCTGAAAGCGCTGTCGCAGTTGCAGAGCCTGGCGTTACGCGAAACGCAGACGGGCGACACGGGTTTGGAACATGTCGCCACGCTGAGCCGCTTGGAAACGGTGTGGCTCGAACAAACCAACGTGACCAAAGCCGGTGCGAATCGGCTACACGACGCACTGCCCAAGTGCCGCATCTACGGGCCGTGAAAGCAAAGGGGTCGGGAGTCTTTTTCAGGTCGGACGAATGGCCATTGGGCGTCTGTTTGCGAGCGGACATCAAGTCGTCACTCGCCGACCTGAAAAAGACTCCCGACCCCGTTCCGCGGACTTACGACTCGCTCAGCCCCAGCTTCGTCAGTCGCTCCGCATCCAAGCCGAACTTCGCGACCGACTCGCGGAGCTTCGCGACCACGAAATGTTTGTGGTTGGCAACGTCTTGCTCGGTGATGGCCAGGTGCTCGGCGACTTCTTTGTTCTTCCAGCCGAGCACGAACAACAGTTCGATGCACTTGAGCCGCTGGAACTCGCCCCGTTCCCACCACTGCGAGATCAGACGCTGCAACGCATCTCCCAGCGCGGCGGTCTCGTGGGTTTGACGCTCGACGCTGCGGAACAAGCTGGAGGCGGCGCGATCGGAACCGGCCGGCTCGCGCGTGCCGCCGTCCGAGTCTTCCAGCAGCAGCGCCAGTTCCGGACGCCGACCGTTGCGGCGCAGCACGTCGGTCAGCTTGTGAGCCGCGATCGAGAACAGAAAACTTTCCAGCGGCGTTGCGTCATCGTAATTCGGCAAGCTGATGAGAAAGCCGAGAAACGTTTCCTGGACGACATCCTCGCTGGTCGCGCGGTTGCCCAGCCGGCTTTCAACAAACGCTTGCAAGCGTCCTTCGAAGCGGGCGATGCACTCTTCCCACGCACCCGGCTCACCACGCCGAATCTGAGCCACCAGCAGTCGGTCGAGTTCATTAGACATTTTTGATTTTCGATTTTTGATTTTCGATTGAAAACAAGACGCCGCCCGCTGTTCCCCCAATCGAAAATCGAAAATCAAAAATCGAAAATCAATTCGCTTCCAGCCGGGCGAGCACATCAGAGGCAAGGACGAACAACTCGTCAATCTCGGACAAGGTATCGGCGATGATGACGTCTCCCGCGTCGCCGCCCCCTTGCAGCGTATCCGCGTTCCCTTGGCCGACGACGGTGTCGTCCCCTTCGCCGCCCAGGAGTGTGTCGAGGCCCGAACCGCCGTAGAGCGTATCGTTGCCATCACCGCCGAGAATCACGTCGTTGCCCGCGGTGCCGTTGAGCGAATCGGAGCCATTGCCGCCATTGATGGCGTCGTCGCCGTCGCCGCCGATCACGTTGTCATCTCCGTCGCCGGCGATCAGCGTGTCGTTGCCCAGTCCGCCGTCGAGCAGGTCGTCGCCGTCGCCGCCGTGAATCAGATCGTTGCCGACTTCCCCGCGGACAATGTCATCGCCTTCACCGCCATCGAGGTTGTCGTTGCCGTTGCCGCCGGTGATTGAATCCGCTCCGAATTCCCCGTTGACCGAATCGACGCCGAGACCTCCCGCAATCGTGTCATCGCCGTCGCCGCCGAAGACCGTGTCGTTGCCGTCTCCGGCGTCCATCGAATCGGCTCCGAGATTGCCCTGAAGGATGTCGTTGCCCGCGTCGCCGGTCATGCGGTCGTCGCCGTCACCGCCATCGACGAAGTCATTCCCCACGCCGGCATTGAGCGTGTCATCGTCCAGACCGCCGAGCAGCGTGTCGTTCCCGCCGTTGCCGACGATCGAATCTTCGCCGTCGCCGCCGTCCAGGAAATCGTTGTTGGCCGAACCGGTGATCGTGTCATCGCCGATCCCGCCGGAGACTCGCAGCAGCACGCTGCCGAGCGACAATCCGGCCGCGGTGATCCGGTCCTCGCCGTCACCGCCATTGACCAGCAGCAACATCGGCGAGATGCCCGACAGGTTGCCGATGTTGACCACGTCATTGCCTTCGGCTCCGTCGATCGTCACGCCGGTGATCGTGCGGTCGAGCGTCAGGCTTTGGCCGCCGTTCGTGATCTTCATCAGAGAACTGACCTTCGAGACCGCAAACGTGTCGCCGCCGGACGTGCCGGTGACGTTGACCGAATCGAACCCGCCGCCGTTCTGGAAGGTGTCGCTGCCGTTGGCCGGAACCCAGGTCAGCACATCGTCGCCGGCTCCGCTGTTGAGCGTGTCGTTTCCCGAACCGCCGTCGAGCGAATCAACGCCATTACCACCGTTGAGCGAATCGTTGCCTGCGCCACCGAGCAGCGTGTCGTTGCTGTCGCCGCCATTGATCGTGTCGTTCTGGTTGCCGCCGTCGATCGAGTCGTTACCGCCGCCGCTGGTGATCGTGTCGTTGCCGTCGCCTCCCAGCAGCGTGTCGTCCTCACCGGTTCCGCCAACCGTTGGCGACAGAGTGGTGCTCAGCACATCGTTGCCGGTCCCGCCGCTGAGCGTGTCGCTGCCGGACGAGTCTGTCAGCGAATCGTTGCCGGAGTCACCGCTGAGATTGTCGTCGCCGATTCCGCCATCGAGTGTGTCGAGATCATTCCCGCCCGACAGCACATCGTTGCCATCCACACCGAGCAGAGAATCGTTGCCGGTTCCGCCGTTGAGCGTGTCGTTCGCCGCGTCGCCGGTCAGCGTGTCTTTGCCGGCGTCGCCATTGAGCGTGTCGTTGTCGTTGCCGCCGATCAGCGAGTCGTCGTTGTTGCCGCCATTGAGCAAGTCGAAGCCATCCTCGCCGTTGACCGTATCGTTGCCGTCGCCGCCGGACATCACATCATCGCCCGTTGAGCCCAGCATCGAGTCATTGCCCGACTCGCCATTCATCACGTCATTGCCGTCGTTGCCGAACATCTGGTCGTTGCCCGATCCGCCGAAGAGGATGTCGTCACCAGAACCACCGATCACGCTGTCGATGCCGCTGCCAGCACCGATGATGTCGTTGCCGTTGCCGCCGTCGATCGTGTCGTTGCCATCCTCGCGAATCGAACTGCTGGTCGAACCGAGCGAGTCATCCCCTTCGCCACCGAGGATCGAATCGTTGCCGTCATTGCCGAGCAACGTGTCGGCACCAATGCCGCCGCTGAGCGTGTCGTTGCCGTTGCCGCCGCTGATCAGGTCATCGAACTCGTCGCTGCCGGTGATCGAGTCGGCTCCGTCACCGCCATTGATCGTGATCCCCATCAGGTTGTCGTAGGTGCTGGCGGACACGCCGGTCACGTCGATGACGTTTTTGCCGTCGCCTCCCTGAATATTCATCCGATTCACATCGGTCGCCAAGATGCTGGCGGCGGCCGACACGGCCACGCCGTTCGCCAAGACCTCGACTTTCGTCGAATCGGCCTGGCTGACCCGAACAGTGATCGAGTCGCTGCTGTTCGATGAGATCTGCAACGTGTTCGACCCCGCCAGGAAGAACACGGAGACCGTCGGCAGCGTCCGCGTCTCCAGCGTCTCGGCGACGCGCACCTCCGCCGTTTGATCCGGCCGAACCGCGCGCGCACGCAGCGAACGACGAACCTTCATCCCTGACCGAACCGTCTCCAACCAACTTGAAAAGCGCATCGTGCGAAGCCTTCGCTTGTGAGGAACGACAACCTTGGCCGCGAGACAATTCGTGCCGACATGCGCCGGCGCAGAGCATGGCCCAAAAACTATTGCCACCAAATTACGGCTACGTCCAAGCGCGAGCCACCAGTTTTCGGCAACAATCCACGGGACCGAAATCACGACCGCTGCGATACCTAATCACCCTGTCTTTGGCAGTTCAAGCGGCGTTTGACACGATCAGAAGTGAAGTGAGGAAATCCGCTCAAGTTCTCGGCGGCGTTGAATCTCGAAACCCGAATCTCGAAACTGGCCGAGCACTGAGGCTGTGAAAGAATTGGCGAGCGGGGCGGCGTCAGCCCCCGGTTGTTGCGATGCCCACTGAATACCGGGGGGCTGACGCCGCCACGCTCGCCGTCGCGTCAATTGGTTCACGGCCTCACTGTGTCCAATTGAAAATCTGAGTCCAATTGAAAATCTGAGATTTCAGATTTGAAATTCCTCCGGAGTCCACCATGCCTGCCGAGCACCGCGTGATTACCGACGTCGCCAGCCAAGTCTGGCACGACCGCTTTGAATGGACGGGAGCCACGTTGCCGCTTAAGGGCCTTCAGAACTGGGCCGTGCGGCAGCGACGATTGCATGGCGGATTGTCGGATGGCGTGGACGTGGTCGAGATCGATAACGGAGCGTTGAAGCTGGAAGTGCTGCCGACTCGTGGCATGGGCGTGTGGCGGGGCAGCTTTCAAGGACTGCCGATTGGCTGGACCTCGCCGGTGCAGCAGCCGGTGCATCCGGCGTTCGTGAATCAGACCGAGCGTGGTGGTCTCGGCTGGCTGGCGGGATTCAACGAATTGATCTGCCGCTGCGGTCTCTCGTTCATGGGACCGCCCGGACGCGATGCCAGTTTTCAGGAGCATCCGATCCTGGGTGAGCTGACTCTGCACGGCAAGATCGCCAACCTGCCGGCGCATCGTGTCGAAGTCACGGTCGATCCCGACCACCACGGCCGCATCGCGGTGACGGGGGTCGTGGACGAGTGCTCGATGTTCGGGCCCTGTCTGCGATTGACCTCTACGATCACGACGACGGCCGGCTCGAATCGTTTCATGATCATCGACGAGGTGACGAACTTGTCCGCGAAGTCGGCGGACTTCGAGCTGCTGTACCACACGAACATCGGCCGGCCGTTCCTGGAACCCGGCTCGCGCTTCTTGGCCCCCGTGCGAGAACTCTGCCCGCGCGACGCGACCGCGGCGGCAGGGGTCGAGGACTACGACCAGTACGCCGCGCCCGATGCGGCGTACGCCGAGCAAGCGTTCTACTTTCGATTGGTGGGTGATGCTCAGAAGCGCGGCGTTGTGGCCGTGCGAAATGCGGCCGGCGATGCGGCGCTCAGCCTGCGATTTCCACTCGCTGAGTTGCCGTACTTCACGCTCTGGAAGAACACCGCCGCCGAGGCGGACGGCTACGTCACCGGACTGGAACCCGGCACGAACTTCCCGAATCTGCGCAGCTTCGAGCGGACACACGGTCGCTTACTCACGCTGGCTCCGGGAGCGACTCGGCGCATGTCGTTCGAGCTGGCGATTCACGTCGGCCAGGCGCAGGTTCAAGAACTCGCGGACGAGATCAGAGACCTGCAACGCACGACGACCGTGGCGCTGTCCCGTAATCCGCTGCGCGAGTACTCGCCGGCCGGTCGATGACTGGCGCGAAAACATGAGTCTCCGGCGAGCGGGGCGTCGTCACGAAAAAATGATGTTGCCAAAAGGCAACGTGACGGTCTCGGCCTGAACGCTGGTCTGGCCGGTTGCGAAAATCCGGCATGCGGATGCTCTTCCGCGCGGCTCGGCCTCGAATTGTGAGCCACGTTACGAGGCTCGCACATCCGTTCGCGAGTGAGGCCGCATGATTCGAGCACTGACGATCGACGACGTTCCCCAGATTCCGCGCTTGCTGGCGTCCGAACAAGGCGCGCACGCGGAACCGTCGCCACACTTGCGCGCGGTGGTCGAGAACTTGCTGCCGAGATTGTTCGTGAAGACGCCGCACGCGGACCCGGAACTGCCGGGACTGGTCAGCGTCGGCGACGACGGCCGGCTGACCGGCATGATCGGACGGATCACTCGCCGCTTGGAATTTCGCGGCCGGCCGATCCGTGCGGCGGTCGCTTGCGAGCTGTTCGTCGATCCCGCGCAGCGCTCTCAGATGCTGGGGGTGAAACTGCTCAAGAAGCTGATGGCCGGCCCGCAGGATTTGCTCTTCTCGGATATCGCCAACGAGACGTCGCGCAGAATTTGGACAGGCTTGGGTGGCTCGGTCGCGGCGTGGTACGGATTGACGTGGGTCAAAGTCTTGCGTCCCGCGCAGTTCGCTCTGTCGTTGCTGCACAAGCGGCGATTCGGCAAGTTGACTGGCTTGGCTCAGCCGTTGGCCGCGCTCACCGACAAAGTGTGCCGCGGAGCTTCACGCAGCCTGACGCAACTCGCGCCGACGCCCAACGTCTTATCCGAGCCGCTGACGCCGGAACGATTCTTGGAGCTCTTTCCGGAATTCAGCGCGATGGACGAACTGCGTCCGGTCTACGACCGCGAGACGCTGGATTGGATTTGGCAGCGGCTCGACTTCATGTACGCCGCTGGTCCCAGTGAAGCGGTGCTGGTGAAGTCGCCGCGTGGCGAACCGCTCGGCTGGCACATTTCGCAGATGACCGATTCACGCGTCGTGCGCGTGTCGCAGATCGTCGCGTTGCCCAACACGGTGGGAACGGTCTTCGATCATCTGCTGCACCAAGCCGCCGAGCGTGGCGCAGTCGCAGTCACCGGCCGGGTCGTCCCGCGCTTTCTGCAAACGTTTAACGATCGCAACTGCATCCTCCGCCGCCGCAGCACACACACGCTCATTCATTCGCCGGATCGAGATCTGCTCGATTCCTTCGCGACGGGCCGAGCTTTTCTCTCTCTGTTTGAGAGCGAAGGTCCGTTGCAGCTTTGGATCAAGTCACCGCTGGCGCTGGCGCGAGTGCGTTCGGAGAACGATCTCAAATCGCTCAACGTGGAACACAAACTGGCGACGGACACCTCTTGGCGAGCGGGGTGCGTCAGCCCCCCGGTTGCTGCGGAGACAATCACCGTTCCCTCAAAAACACCGTTGCATCAACCGAGGGGCTGACGCCGCCCCGCTCGCCAGTTTCATCGCGAAGTCCGCTTTAGGAAATCATCATGCCGAAACTTTTGCAGGATCTCTGGTCATCACAGGTCGCGACTCGCCCGGACGGGATCGCTGTCTGCTGGAAGGACGAGATGATCCCGTTTGGCGAACTCGACCGGGTGGCCAATCAACTGGCGCACACGCTGCGTGGACACGGCTGCCAATTCGGAGACCGAGTGGCCGTGCTGATTCCAAGCTCGGCGAACGCCCTGTTGGCGATTCTCGGCATCTTGAAAGCCGGCTGTGTCGCGGTGCCGATTGACGTGACGGCACCAGCCGCACAAGTCATCGAGCTGCTCAATGACTGCCGGCCGGCCATGATCCTTGCAGCACGCTTCGCACGATCCTTGCTCGACGAATTGTTCTGCAACGATTACTTGCCGTTCCGCGTCGGGACGCTGGAAGCTTTGCCCATCGAAGGGGATTACTTTGCCACGGAATTCACCGGCCTGTGCATCCTCCGTGAGTCTCCTGAGACTCCGGCTTGTGGGGCCACGACACACGCTCCCGCATTGCTGTTCTGCCGCCGCGGAGACTTGGCCTGTGGCGTCAGCGACCCCGCGAGCCAGCCGGTGTTCCAGGCCCTGGTCTCTGCGCCGCACCGGCCCACCGTCGTTTCTCATGCGGAGGTCTTGGCCTTCCTCGCCACGCGGCCAGGATTGCGACTCACAGAATCTGATCGCGTGGCCGGTCTCCCACTGCATTCACCGCTGGCGGTTGCCGAAGCCTTTGCATCGCTCGCGGCTGGTGCCGAACTTCACATCGTCCCGCCGGATCTGTTGGGACGGCCACGGCAACTCGCGAGATTTGTCCGCGCGCAAGAAATCACCGAATGGCTTACCAACCACGGATCGCTGTCCGAAGTGATTCAGAGTTCCGAAATTCGTGACGGAGATCTGCCCTCCCTAAAGCACCTGCTGTGGTCCGGCCGGGCACTTTCGGCGAGTGCGCTGCGCCAATTGACGCAACAGTTGCCGCTGACGCAGTTCGCTCGCCTCGTCACCGGTACCGATGTCAAATTTGGTGGCCAGTTCTCGGTCGTCACGAGCCTCTCGGAATTCGAACGGTTCCTGGTGGCCGAGCCGCAGCCAGCCCTCGTGTCGGTATAGTCGCGCTGTGGATCACGAGACAGGCGAGCGGGGTGGCGTCAGCCCCCCGGTTCAGCCGCGAATGCACCGGGGGGCTAACGCCGCCCCGCTCGCCAGAACGTTTCATGGATGGCCGAGCCAGTTATAGTGGGTTGCAATCGCTCGAACCCCATTCCTCTCGCCCATGTACCCACGGAGGAGCACTCATGTTGCGGACCACTTTCATCGGCGTCCTGGTCCTTGCGGTCACATCGTTCAACCCCCTCGTCGCGGATGAGCCAGCGAAGCCCTCTTGGAACTATGCGCCGGAACTCTTGCGGCCGTTCTGGCAAGGGGATCTCGTCGCCGGCGAGTCGGTGTTATTCATCAAAGATGACAAGACGGGAGAGGCGCGAGCCTCGGTGTTGTTTCCCGTGCGTGACGTGTTGGCCGTTCGCAACTCCGTCGGCGATGTGACCTATGAACACGGCAAGGATTTCGTATGGAAGCCGGAGTCGCGCGAAATCGTGTTGCCGGCTGGCTCGCGCATTCCGTCGCGCACACCGCAAGAGTTGCGACGACCGGCGAAGTCGCAGAAGTACGAACTGACACATCGCGACGGCAACGGCGAGATCTTCTTCGGCGGACGGCTCGAATACGCCGAGATGCAGACCTGCATTACCTACCGGCACGCGCCGGGTTTGTGGAAGTCGCCCGTACCGAAGTTCGACGCGAAGACGCTGCCGCGTTCCGTGTTCAAGTTGCTCAACAAGCAGCCGCTGTCGATCGTCACGCTGGGAGACAGCATCTCGGCAGAAGCGAATGCGTCGGCATTGTACGACGCGGCTCCGTATCAGCCCGCGTATCCGGAATTGCTGCGTCGGCATCTGGAAGCGCGGTTCGCAGGCAAGGTCGAGATGAAGAATCTCGCCGTCGGCGGAACCGACACCGCTTGGGGGCTGACGCAGATCGACAAGGTGGTCGAGGTGCAGCCGAATCTGGTGATCCTCGCGTTCGGCATGAACGACTCGGCCGGACGACCGGCGAAGGACTATCAGGCCAACACGAAGAAGATGATCGCCGCCATTCGCGAGAAGCTGCCCGACTGCGAGTTCATTCTCGTCGCGTCGATGCTCGGTAATCGCGATTGGATCCGACTCAAGCATGAAGCCTTCCCGGAGTATCGCGACGCTTTGAAAGAACTCTGCGAGCCGGGCGTCGCACTCGCCGACCTGACTTCGATCTGGACCGGCTTTCTGGAACTCAAGCAGGATTGGGATCAAACCGGAAACGGCGTGAATCATCCCAACGACTTCGGTCATCGCGTTTACGTGCAAGTCATCGCGGCGTTGCTCGATCCGCGCGGGGAACCAGTTGCTTCAGTCTCAGATGCGAGCGGATCGGGACAGAGTCCCAATCTACAGGCCGGTCCGTTGAAGTTGATCGAGCAACGACTGCTCGGCAACTACACGTACTCGTATGCCTGCGCGGCGTTCGATCTCGATGGGGACGGCGACCTCGACCTGACCAGCTCCGACGCCGAGCCGAACAGCAACCTGTATCTGCTGCTGAATGACGGCAAGGGCAGCTTCCAGCACTCGTTCATCCAAAAGTACGCGGGGCAAGAAGACCAGCCGATCCGCCTCGAACGGCACGCCATCGGCGACATCAACCGCGACGGACGCCCCGATGTCGTGATCGTGGACAACCTGAAGTGGGACATCCGCTGGTTCGAGAATCCGGGCAAGGAGACGATCGCTCAACCGTGGAAGCTGCATCGCGTCGCCGCGCCGAAAGAAGTGCCGGGCTCGTATGACGTCGCACTGGCGGATCTCGACGCCGATGGCGACCTGGATGTCGCCGCCTCAAGCTGGCGATTCGGCAATCGCTTCGATTGGTTCGAGAATGTTGGTACGCCCGGCAACGGCGACAAGTGGCTGCGGCACGAGATCGAGGGCATGATCGGCGAGACGCGCACGATCGCCGTCACCGACTTCAATCGCGACGGCAAGCCCGACCTGCTGGGCACATCGCGCACCGGCAATCAAATCGTCTGGTTCGCAAACTCCGGCAAGCCGGCGACCGAGCCTTGGAAGAAGACCGTCATCGACGACAAAACGATCGCACCGACTCACGGACATCCCACGGACATCGACGGCGACGGCGATCTCGACGTGCTGATGGCGTTCGGCCTCGTGGCTCCCGTCGGAGCGAACTCACCCGACTCACATCAAGTTGCGTGGTACGAGAACGTCGGCAAGCCGGGCCTCGGCACCGAATGGAAGAAACACCTCATCGCCGACGGCTTCGCTCAAGGCTTCGAAGCGGTCGCCGGAGACCTCGACGGCGACGGCGACCAAGACGTCGTCGCAACCGCCTGGAGTCCCACCGGACAACTCGCGTGGTTCGAGAACACCGGCGACCCGAAGACCGGTTGGAAGCAGCACTCGATCAAACAGAACTGGTCGAACGCCGTCACCGTGATCCTCGCCGACCTCGACAAAGACGGCCGCCTGGACATCGTCGCCTGCGCCGAACGCGGAGCCAATGAACTCCGCTGGTGGCGAAACGCAGGTGTCGGCAAGTGATGCACGGGTGCTGTTTGCAGCTTGTGCGGAAACGAAGGTGTGGGAAGCTGTTTACGACTCATTGCCTAGAAACGGTTCCTGGCACCTTTTCTCTTCCGAAAGTGCCATTCAGTCCTGACCCCTTTTCCCCTTCCGCTTGGCGATTGTGTCGGCATTCACCCTGGTATCATTTGTCAGGCGTAGCGGGCTTGTCTGCTTTGGGTGCTGGCTCTGGTCGCTTGGTGAGTTCTCGACTCTTCAATTTGCCGAATTTCGCCTCGGTTCCATTCTCAATTCGTTCCTGCTTGAGACTGTCCCTCTGTTCTTTGTCTTTGAAACTTGCGAGCAGTTCACCCATCCCGTCATTCAATTCCTTGTTTTCCGCCTTCCATTTCGACTCATCCTTGAACTTGACACTTCGGTAAGTCGTTTTGATATCTGGCAACTTCTCGCCTTCTTTCCGCACTCGTTGAATAACTTCCACGAGGTGGTCGGGATCTCCAAAGCCGTAACTGTTAATGAATGGACCAACTAGCTCGAAGAACGCAATTTGAGCGTGAAACAACTCAAACCCTGAATCTCCGATGCCTCCCATTTTGTCTTGCTCCACGAGTATCGCAAACAGACGGCCGCGATACTGAGCCGAATAAAACCAATACACCGCCTCTTTGCGGTAGCCGCGGTCATAGAGCTGAATCGCCGCGACGTACATCTCGGCGAAGCTCAGCTTGTCCCAGGATTTTTTCATCTTGAGGATCGTCACCTCAAACTCGTCCTCGTTCTTCGAGGCCAAGCCTTTGCTGAACGGGCCGACTTCAATCGCCGGGCCTTTCGAGTTGTAAAACGGCGTCACTTCGATCCCAATGTGCGCGGGATCGGTCTCCAGTTGAGCAATTGCAGAATCGGTGCAGAGGGCGAGACCGATTGCCAAACACAGCAGTCTGTTTTTCATCTTTCAGTGCTCCTTGGGGGACAGAAAAGGTGGACAGAAAAGGTGTCAGCGACGGATTTCTTGGGTGGCACGGGGATCGCCGCCGTTCATTTCTCGCGGATAGTGTTGGCTGCGTCCTCTTTCTTCTCCCGCAGCATCCCCAGTTCGTCCCACATGTACCCTTTTTCGATCAGCATCGCTCTGAGTTCAAGGTACTGCAGCCGCATCTTGGGTTCGAGTAAAAACTTCTCATAACCCTCTGTAAACCATCCGTTCTCGAAAATGGAAAACGCAGGTTTCGGTGGTGCGGGTTTGGCTCCAGCGGCAATCATTTTCATCATCAAGTCGTACATTCCCACTTTCATGCAGGCGTAGAGCGGAGTGTTGTGATTACCGTCGACATGATTCACATCCGCGCCTGCGGCCATCAGCAACAGCACGTTTTCGCTTCGCTGCTTGTAGATGGCATAAAAAATCGGAGTGTCGTTCGGAAAGACACTGTTGCCGGTGTTGGGAAGATTCGGATTTCCTTCGTTCTTAAGAACGACTTCCAGCCAAAAGATGTCTTGTTGTTCGGCAGCCAGATGTATTGCCGATGTTCCGACATCGTCACACAGATTGGGACTCGCCCCTTTCTTGAGGAGCTTTCGGAATGTGTCCTTATCGCCTGCGTCAATCGCCACGCAAAGCGCGGTTGACCCTGTGGAATCGCTCGTATTGACGTCGGCTCCTGCAGAAATCATCGCCTGCGACTCCGCCGAATCCCCTTCACGAATGGCGCGCACCGATCGTGGATCACGGCACCCGAATAGTGCGGTGATCACGATCCCGTAAATCCAAAGTTTGCTGCCGCTCATATGACCTCCTCAAGGATTTCCGCCAAGCGCATCAAGTACTGCCGCCAGGCCATGTGGATTAACTTCACCTAATTTTGGTATCAGAAGAATCGTCCTCACGGTGTTGTTTGGTATCAAATCAAGTGGGTCTAGCACTTCGGCTTGCATGGCGGTCAGCGGATCCCCGAAGACGCGGTATGCCGAGATTATCAAGTTCGCTTCTTCAACGGAAAAACCGAATCGCTCGAGGGTTTTCTTGTGGACGCCGGCCGCGTTGAAAGTCGTCGCCGTGAGATCGCCACCACATGCAATCGCTGCGGCAGAGGCTAAGCCGCCACCAAGAGAGTGTCCCGTAAAATGAAGGTTGGCTCCGTATTGAGCCCTAAACTGCAATGCCAAGGCGATCGCAGTCTCGTATTGCGCTGATGTTAACCCGCCTGCTTGTCGCAAATTTGTCCGATGGTCTTTCGGACTGAAAACCTGCGTTCCAGCAAATGCCAAAACCACTTGGCCGTTGGCGTTTTGAAAGAGCGCTGCATGAAATCCGGGCGACGAAAAGGTGTCAGGAACCGTTTGCGCCGCTGGAATTCAGTTTGGGACGTCCGCGCGGGCGGATGGTGACTTCCAGCCCCAGACGTTTGACGATGCGTTTGGTCCAATCAGGCTGGCCGAACGGTGCGCCACGATTAACGCTGCGTCGCAGTGCGGCAACCTCGGCGTCGGTCTGCGGCTGATTAACCTGCTGACGCCATTGACGCGGACACGGTACGGGCCATTCGCTGAGCACGGACTGCGCGAACTCAGTTCGTTGGAGCCGGTGCCAGAGACTGTTCCACATCCACTCTTCCGCCTGCTTCACCAGATTGGCTCGCAACGCGTTTCGCTCCACATACCGGCAGACCGTGAGAGAATGCTCGTCATCTTGCACGGGGAAGGACTTGAAGCGGCCTTGGTAAAGATGGCCCGTCCCGACGGTGTGATGGTGCGCATGCCACCGCTGTGTGTGAGTCAGCGTCAGCCAGCCCATGAACTTGGACAGATCGCCGTCGCGTCGCGGCCACAACACCAAATGCCAATGATTCGGCATCAGGCAATACGAGAGAACCCGCATATCCACTCGGTCCAGAGCTTCTTTCAGGACGCGTTCGAAGGCGGCGTAGTCTTCCGACTTCTCAAAGATCGTCGCCCGTGCATTGGCGCGATTCAAAACGTGAAACACCATCCCGCCGTCGTCCGCTCGTTTGGCTCGTCCCATGATGGCCGCAGATTACTGCCCAAAGAGACTCGATGTCAAACAACGGTTCCTGACACCTTTTCCTTCGCCTGACACCTTTTCCTTCGCCCTTCGTCCTTCGCGCAAGTGCGGCAGTGCCATTCAGACCTGACCCCTTTCTGCCCCCCCAGTGCACACTGTCCATTTTTAGCCCCCTGTTCGATTACCCTACCCGGTAATCTGCTCCCATTTTTGAAGCAGTCCATAGTCGAATTGTGCCATGTACTCGGCTTCAGCGCCAATCTGTCCCCATGTTACTAACAGGTCGGTTTCGTAATTCCAACTTTCAATGAGTTTCATTCGTATTGCATTGTTCTCAATGGCCAATAACGTCGTTTTCCATGGCTCAGGAACAGGAAGTTGTACCTGTGACGAAACGCTCATCGAATCTTCGATAAAGCTCAGCCCCCAAGCGAATCCCCACGGATGACGGCACACACAAAACAGCACCTGCGGCCACAAGCATAGTCGGTACCTGCGCATCAACGATCCCTTGAAATCCTCTGACACGTCGGAACTGTCGATCTCTTCTTCAAAAATCGGAGGACCAATGGCCTCACTATAGGCATCTGCCTCGTGGCCAATCGAATCAAAATGCCAATGGCGCGTTGCAGCGTCGGACTTTCGCCGAAGCTCGTCATTTGTGAGGTCTAATCGTTGTAGGTCAAGGAGTTCTCGACCACGCATCCTTAACACAAGAAATGCTTCAAAGTCAGTCATTGGACTGCGTCTCCTGTTATGGACCAACATTTGTGACAGTGACGATTCCTGAGACGATATCGAACCGGATGTTCGCGTTTGTGTAGTACGCAGCGCCGTCAGAGCGAATCGCAATCACATTGATGCGTTCTCCAGTCATTGAGGGAAGGAGTAGGAGCTGTCCGTCCTGAAGCGAATGAGTTCCTCCGGTCGTTAGTCCTTTTCGTGCAAATATTGCAGAAAGTACTTTTGCAGTTGCGGCCTGAGACAGCCCAAACGTACTACGGTCGTCGAGTGCCGCACGAGTGCTATTGTTGTAGCGCGTACCTAAGTCAGTGGCCATTAAGCCAACTGCGAGTTCTGGAGTCCAGCCCCCCGGCGCAACAATGGATCCGCCCGATGCGGCTGAAACCGCTCCCATTGCGGTAAGACCATGTTCTCCAATTTGTCCCAGGAGTCGGATACTTGCCAAGTTGGCCCCCAGATTATCGCCCGCAATTCTTGCCATGTTCCGTTGATGAAACGTGTTCTGCATGGTGATGTGATGGGCCAACAGATCGGGCGGCAAGTGGGACGCAGAGCGGATTGCTTGGCTGTAGCGTCGCTCTTCGGCTTCGATTTTGTTGTTCATCGCAATGGTGCTCGGCAACGGACACACGAATGCAGCGTTCGTGCGGGATTGCGGAATCATTGGCCTCAGGAGCGAATCCATGTCCACAACGACCGCCAAATACTGTTGTGGTGGCAACGGTGCGCCCATCTGGATTCGCAATAGCATCGATCTCGATGGCGTAGACAATGGCGACGAGTACGGGAACAGAACCACCGCGAGTCCGCCGCCAGCCACTGCGGCGGCGGTGTTGTCGTTCATGTGCAGGCTGGCGAGGAACCCTCCTTCCACGTTCTGAAAGGCTTGCCTTTGCGATACGGCACCAGAGAAGTCGGCCGGAGCTAGAGCGGCGGAGTTGGTGAAGCGAGTGACGGCCGAGAGGACTCCTTTGGCTGTTTCGTTTTTAGCAACGGCGTTGATCAAGGGATCGTCGGCTGCGCCGGCACTGTTGGCATAGATGCGCCACGAGTCGCGATCAAATTGGGCCTGACTCGTGCGGGCCGTACGGGTGCTGGTCATCAGCGTGTTGTATGCGGTGATGCGACTGATCTGCGCGAATTGCTCTTGGGTCGTGACGCTTTGGGAATACGGCGTCCAAGCGCCGAACACATTTGCGACGAAGGCATGTTGTGCGTTGACTCCCGAATCTTGAGCCGTGTGGACCAGCGGGGCGGCGGCAAGTTCGAAGGCGTTGCCGGCGGTGCTGAGTTGGTTCGTCGCCGATCGTTCCCCTGCGGCGACAGTCGTCATCCACGGAATTTGCGCGACGTTCGCACCTTGCCGAGCGGTCAGCAGCGCACCGCCGACAACGCCGTCGTAAGCCACCACTTCGCCGCCGATGCTGGTCACGCGCGTCACATCTTGAGCCGCATTATTTTGCTGAGCTGCTTTGCTCGCGCCCGCTTCGGCGGCACCGTAGCCTTGAAAGGCTCCTGCCTCGCCGTTGGCAAAGTTCCCCCAGGCGAGAGCGGCGGCTTGATCAAACGCGGACCAGGCATTGGCGACGGCGGTGACATCGGCTCCGCCCCCCATCTGCGCGGCCCACTGTGCGGCGACGCCGTTGGAGACCGTGGTGGCCCAACCCTGCACGGCCGAAACTGTCGCGGTGGTGTACGCGGTCAGATTGCCGAGCAGACTGTTCTGCAACAACTCGGCGGCATTCGTGGCCGTGATGGCGAACTGATTTGCCGCATTCGCGCCCGCCACCATCCGACCGGACCCATCGCCGATGGCGCTGGCCACATCGGAGTCGAAGGTTCTGGCGGCCGGAGCTTCCGCTTGCAGGAAGGCCACGCGCGCCGTCGTTTCATTGTTGCGGAACGATTCGACTTGCGCGGCCACGCCCTGCGCGCGAGCCAACGCGGCATTCGATTCCGCCGTCGCGAACTGCTCGTCCGCCGTGTTCTTCGCCAGACCGAACGTTTGCGAGGCGTTGTTGATGCTGGTCCCCAGAGTAGCCACTTCGGAGGCATCCTGAGTCTGGTAGCCCGCTTCCAAGTTGGTCATTCCGTTCAACCAACTTCTGAACGCGACCATGGCGTTTGCTTGGAACGTGTCTACCGCGTTGATGGCCTGTTCGAGATAACTGTTGATGTCGTTGACGATCGCGACGTCTCGCGCGGTGTCGGCCGCGCGTTCGGCGGTGACGTGGCTGATCAACGCGCTCCCGACCGTATCCGTGTAAGTGATCTCCTGGGCGATGACCTCCAGGGAGTAGTCCTGCGTGGCTTGATAGACCGGGGTCATGTTGGGTGGTCCCCCCGAAAACATGGACGCCATCACAAGCGAGGCCGTCAGCGGTGCGACCGTGTTTTGGTAATCCGTGAAGAGGTTGTCCGTATTGATACCGGCGGTCGTCCAGGCGGCGAACGTGGCGTCTCCAAACAGTGTGTCGATCCCCGTGAGCGGATCGTTCATCTGACTGTTGTAGGTCGCGTTGGCGGTTGCGATCTGGCCTTGCAGAGTCGTTTTCAAATCAGAAATCGTGCTCGCCAAACCATTGCCGAGTCCGGTGATGGTTTGGTTGGTCAAGGCGGTGAGGAGTTGCTTGGCCACATCAAAAACGTTGCCGGTCTGCCAATTGACGTAGTTCTGCTGAGCGGTCTGGACCGCGCCGTCATAGTTCGTCTGGGCCGTGTCGATGGCCCCTTGCCAGAGGCTCTGTGCCGCTTGAACCGCTCCGTAATAGGTGTTTGCCAAGGCCGTGACATTCGTCTCGAAGGTCTGCTGTAAACCGCCCGGCCCGTTGACCGTGTTCTCATAGAGCAACCGCGCCGGGTCGACGATTGCGCGATAGTTGGTGCTGGCCGTGTCGATTCGGGTCTGCAGCGCGTCGTCCGCGGCAGCGATGTCGGAATTCAATGTCGCCGTCGCGCCCGTCGGCCCATAAACCGCGTTCGTAAAGGTGGCTTCGTCCGTCTGCACGCTGCTCTCAAAACTGTTTCGCGCCGATGTGAGCGCCGTGTTGAGCGCCACGTTCGCACCCGTGGTCAACGTGTCGTAGGCGGAGCTTCCAAACAGAATCTCCGGGTTGTAGACCACGTTCGGGTACGCCGTCAGAATCGAATCGCGAATCGTCGCGGCGGCCGCGATGGCGGCGTTGAAAATCCCTTGTAACCCGGTCGCTGACGAATCGACGGTGGTCAGATAGCCGTTCCAGGCGCTCGATTCCTGACCGTCGTAAAGTGCCTGCTGCCCATTCGCAAATGCGTCAAACGCGCTGTTGAAGCCGGCGATGTTTCCCAGCGATGTGGCCGTCTGAGTGGCGACGGTTCCATCCAAGGTGGTCTGCAAGCCGGAGATCACGCCATCCAGCACGCCGTTGGCCAACGACAATTGCCCGTCAAAAAACGTTTGAGCTCCCAGCACGGCGGCGTCGTACATCCCTTGCGGCCCCGCGATCGCCGATTGATAGGCTCCTTGAGCCGCGGCGATCGCGCCTTCCAACGCCGTTTGAAACGTATCGACCTGGCCGTTGAACCCGTTCGTTAATCCGCCCACCGACTGGCTCGACCAATTGTTAATGGACGCCACGTTGGTGCCGAACAATCCCTCAGCGGAGGCGACCAATCCGTTGGCCACGATGGCATGGTAGTTGAAGTCGCTGTTGAGCGTGGTCTCCAGAGTGGTCATGGTCGAAACAAAATTGTCGTGAGCCAAATCGAGCGCCAACTGTGCTGCCGCCGCATTCGCCGTGGCGGTCGACAATGAGATCGGCGACGTCACGGTCATCACCTGCCGAACCTCCAACCTCTCCGCCGCCACCGGCGTCATCGCGAGCGATGTCCTCCGAATCTTCCTACCCCCCCCCCAATTTCACACGGCAAGCGGAAACCAGACGCCCCTGCAAACCATTGAGCCAAGAAACGCGCAGCATTGGAAATCTCCCTGGGTGTGAAAACGAAGTGCGGTTTCTCACGCGGCGAAGCGCTGGCCGGTTTGCTGACCAATGGCCGGTCCAAGAATTCATCGAATGGAAGAAGTGGCTCGTCAGCAAACGGGCGGGAACGTAGCCCGTTGCAACGGACTTGCAACCCTGTTTTGTTTCGCGAGCCGTCCGTGTCCATCAGCAAAACTAATGAGATACAAGTTGCCACAGGTTGGCAAAACATTGCGTAAACCGCCGAGGTATTTGCAGTCATTCCGTGACACGGAGCCAGTCGAAAAAAACTCGATATCGGCTCGATTTTTTTCTTGTTCAGTAGCCGATGGGTTTGGTTTCCAGAGACGACGAAACCGTTGTCGCGGCACATTTTCTCGGTGAGGGCGCTCGCCTGCGCCATCTCGCTTCGACAAAGTTCGGCGACTTGCCGGCGCGGGTTGCATTCGGCGCTGACCTGTGAATTACGTCTGCACGCTCGACGGAGCGGATAACGAACTTGAGCTGTTCTCCGGGGGAGCCAGTGGCGGAGTGATGGTGATGTTGTCCGCCGACGTTTCCAGTGCCGCTTGCATCCGGTCCAGCAGCATGATCTTTTGCCAGATGTTGCGGGTGAGTCCGTTGGTCAGTGACGTGATTTCATCGACCGCATCCAAGGCGACGGCGTCGGGGAACTCTTGGACGTAGATGGCGGCGGTCTTGCTGATCATCGACAGCATTTCGCTGGAGTAGTCGAGATAGCGTCCCAGTTCGAACGGCGACAGCGTGCGTTCGGGGGACGAGGGGGTGGAGGGGCCGCCCAGCAGCAGCGGTTCCGGATCTTTGGTGAGTTGGTGCATATCGACGATGTGCGCCATCGACCGCAACTCGTGCAGCGCGTTGAGTGTCAGGCGGCGTTTGAGTCGCAATTCCCAAGAGAACACAAACAAACTCACCGCGCCAATTGCGGCCAAGCATGAAATCAGGCCGTCCATCGTTTGCGCAAAATCGGCCAGGTTGAAGATATCTTTACTCCGCTCGACTTTCCGCGCGAACCAAGCCACCAGTCCGAGGCCGCAGATCACCAAGAGCCACTGCACGAGTCGCATGGGAATGTTCGGGCGGCTGATGTGCTGCGCTCGGTCGGCGGCTTCGCGTGCCATCGTGGTCAGCTCGGCCGCGACTTGGCGCAGATTCGCGTCCGGAAAACGCTCGGCGATGCGCCGTTCGAGTTGCTCGACCGTCTCGATCACCATTTCGGGTTGCAGGCTGCGAAAGCGTTTGGGCATGGATGATCCTGTCACGCCTTGCGGACGATGATGCGATTGCCGGTCACTTCGGTGACGACGACCTTCTGGCCAGGATCGATGAAGTCCCCTTGGCTCTGCACATCGAAGACTTGCTCGCCGAAGCGAGCTTTGCCGGCGGGACGCAGCGTCGTGAACGTCTCCCCTTCCTGGTGCAGCAACCATTCGAGTCCGGCGGCCATCGCACCCCCTAACATATCCGGACGCAGACGCGGAGCATCAACGTCCGCCCCTGTCGGATCGGGAGGGGACAGAATCAAATGCTTCAAGAGCGGCATCTGCGGCAGATAACGGCTGATGAGCATCGTCACGCCGATGACGCTGGCCAGCGCGACGCTCAGCGTGCCGAGCGATTTGGTCATCTGAGACATCTCGGAACTGGTTGAGGGGAGCACGAACGTCTGGCTGGCCAACACCAGCGATGCCAGGATCGCTAACACTCCGGAGAGGCCGAAGACGCCGAAACCGGGAACGACGAAGATCTCCATCAGGATCAAGCCGACGCCGAACAGAAACAACACGATCTCCAACACGTCAGCCGTGCCCCCCAGGAAATGGCTCCAGAAGAACAGCATGAAGCAGAACGCCGACGCGATACCGAAGAACGACGTCATCGTGTGCAGTTCGAGATAGATCAGCACGCTGCCGGCGAGCAGCAACAGGATCGTCATGCCCGGCGTGTTGAGCGTCCAGACGAGCGTATCGACCCAGGTGCGACCGACCGCTTGCGGGATCTCGCCCTCCGGGATGCCGAGCCTCTGCCGCAATTCGTCTTCGTCGGCGACAGGCGCTAAGGCGAGCTTGAGCTCGAGTGCTCGTTGGCCATCCACGATCAGCGGGGTGTCTCCTTGGCTTTCGGAAACAATGCGGCCCTTGATCCACTCACCGTTCGAGACGGCGATCTCTTCGTCGGTCATGAATGTGACGCGGCCGTTTTCGCGATGCGTGACTTGGAAGACATCCAGGTCTTTGTCGGCCATCGCCTGGCAGGGGCCGGACGGGCGTCCCTTTCGTTCGGCGAGCTTCTTCAGTTCTGTTCGTAGGAAGCTGAGGTCACCGTCGGCAGCTTTCTCAAGGTGTCGTCCGGGGTGGGCCGAAACCGGAGTGGCGTCACCGATCGTCGCGCTATTTTGCAAAATGATCTCGTCGCAACCCAAGGCGATGATCGCCGCGCCGCTGCGAGCCGACTTCGGGATATACCCAACTGTCCGAATCTTCTTGCCGTCGATGTTCGCGATCGCGTTGGCGATCGACAGGCTCGGTCCGAGTTCGCCGCCGGGAGAGTCGATCTCGAACAGAATCAGATTCACATTTGAGGATTCCACGCGGCGAATTTCTCGCTTGATAAAGCCTTCCAAAACCGACTCGATGGTTTCGTCGATCCGGATGCGGACGACGCGCGGCGTTTCTCCGGAGGTGGCATTCTCACGCAGGAACTCGCGCGGGAAGTTGTAGAGGTCGGCCAAATCGGGGCGACTTTCCGCCGTCTGCGAAACGAGCACGTCCAGCGTTCGAGCGCGACTGCCGGAAAAGAAGCCCGGTTCGCCCACCTCTTTGATCGTGATCACGTCCTGGACGACGACTTTGTTGTCGAGCAACCGTCGATGCTCGTCCGAGGTCAGCATGCGGCTTTCGGAACTCTTGC
Organism: Planctomyces sp. SH-PL62; assembly: GCA_945905295.1. Lineage (GTDB taxonomy): Bacteria > Planctomycetota > Planctomycetia > Planctomycetales > Planctomycetaceae > SXKJ01. The sequence goes on from CAMDPX010000023.1 coordinate 26,285, forward strand.
GTCCATCCGCGTCGGCCTCGAGCTTGACCTTCAGGATCGTCTTCTGCGGGTCCATCAAACCAATGACGAGCGCGTTACTCAGCTTGGGGTTCAACCGCTTCTCGACCAACGACAGCACGAACTGCTGCTCTTCCGCGTCCAACGCTTTGCCGCGACCGATGTCCCCCAGTTCGGCATCCGGGTGCATCACGATCTCTTTGCAGGCCAGAGCGAGGATCACGTTGTAGCCGTCGATCCGCTTCTTCTCCTTCGGTTCCGGAATCCAAGCGATGGTCCGCAACGCTCCGAACTTCGCCGAGGTCAGTTCCTTCGCCAGATCGCGAATCGATCCGAAGCGACTGGTCCCCGGACCAATCTCCAGAATCAAGACGGCCGACCGTCCCTCAAGTTCGGCTTGCTGCTGTACCTTCCTCGCGGCGTTCAACACTTTGGCCTGGACCGCATCGCTGACCGGGCTGCCCACGCTGAGATACATCGCCAACGGAAACTTCGGGGCGGCCGCAGCGGGAGGATCATTCGACTCTTCGGACCGAAGCGTCCGCGCCCATGGGCTATGGCCGAGCAAACCAATGCACGACAACCAAACGCTCACCCAACTGAGAGCTCGAAACCTATGCACGATGTTTCTCCGACAAACCTCATCCCGGCGATCATCCGGCGAGGTGAATTATAGGTCCGTCCAAAAATGAGCGTCAAACAGTGGTGGCGAAGGTTGTGTCAGCCTAACGTCGCGAAGCCGCAACCCGTAGGTTGGGACTCCGTCCCGATCCGGTCGGGACAGAGTCCCAACCGACAATTGGCGAACCGCCAACAGCCGATGATTCGGCCGTTGACGTGAAAACTTGCCCGGCAGACTCTGCTTGCAGTGAAACCGTTACAGGTCGTGACGATCATCCGCCAGTCGGCCACTCAAATCGAAGGAGACCAGTGATTGGAACCCGCCTGTCCCCCAGCACCCGGTCAATTGTGGGGTAGAGTCCCCCTTAGCGAAATCGTTTGTTGAAGGCTGTGTTGTGCTCGCAATGACCGCACAATCGGCATGATTGTTAAAACCTGATTGACGCTCTTTGATGACGACCATTAGCATCACTCGGGAATTTCCCCACAAGTTCAGGTGCAATTCCTAGAGATGCGGCGGCGATTGCCGTGAGCGGCGGTCAGCCGTTTGGGAGTTGACTCCGTTCTCATCCGCCCTCGTTCTTATTCAAAGGATCCCATTATGCAGCCACGTCAACGCCGCCGCGGATTCACCCTCATCGAACTGCTGGTTGTGATTTTCATCATCGCGATCTTGATCGCGATCCTGTTGCCGGCTGTGCAACAAGCACGCGAGGCGGCTCGACGCTCGCAGTGCCAGAACAACCTCAAGCAGATCGGTTTGGCGCTGCACAACTATCACAACCTCCATAAGACATTTCCGCCGGGGGCGATCTACACGCAGTTCACGAACAACACTCCTTCCACGTCGCAACGGCAGACGGTTCCTACCGAAGCGGTGCAGATGAACTCGGCCACGTTGCAATACCACGGCACCAGTTGGATGCTGCATATCCTGCCGCAGATGGAACGCAAGGATCTCAGCGGCAATTGGCTTTATACGCTGAATGTCTTCGACAACGGCATGACGACCAGCACGATCTTCAACCCCTTTCAGCCAGCTCAAAAAGACATTGCCGGTTTCTATTGCCCGACTCGTCGCGGCGATATGAACATCGGCAAGCTGTCGTATGTCAAACGCCCCGATAGTGCCAATCCCATGCCTGGTGGTGCCGGCGGTCTGTGGTCCAGAGGAGGCAACGACTACAGCGGCTGCGCCGGAAACAACCTATTGTTCAACGACATGGCGATGGGTGCTGCGGGCCGTCCCATGTACGCGCTGTTGCCCGATCAAATCCAAAACGACATGCTTCAGGTCTACAATCCGTCGCCAATAAACCGTGGGGTGTTCTATGTGAATAGCAAGACACGCATGGCGGACATTTCAGACGGATCCAGTCAAGCCTTTTTGGTGGGTGAGAACGCCCGTTTGAATAGCCCCACGGTCATCATTCAGCAAAGCAGCGACGGTTGGGCGTGGGGCGGTGCCGCGACGTTGTTCACCACCCGCGGCGGATTGAACAAAGGCCAGTCCTACGACTCTCCCGCCAGCGACCATGAAAGCGGTGCGTTTTTCCTGTTCGCGGATGGTCGGGTCAATTTCATCAATCAGAACTTGAATTTAGACACTTTTAAGAAACTCTCCAGCATCAACGACGGGTTCACCGTGGATGAGTATGAAGGAAATTAGTTTCTTCCCCGCGTCTGCGGAAACTTCAAGGAGGCAGCTTTCAAAACGCCACGTTGTGAGAGCTGTCTTTTTTTCTTGACCGCCGCGACTTCTAGGGAGCCACGTTGATGGCGATTCGCTTCGAGTGCGAGCAGTGTGGATCGGTCCTGAAGATCAAAGACGATCTGGCGGGTAAGCCGGGAAAGTGCCCGAAGTGCAAAACCGCCTTCACCGTTCCCGCCCCGGACAGTGCCGCCGACAGTTCCAGTGAGATCGCCGCCGCTCAGGCCTCGGACGACGCCGAACCGATGTTGGCCGCCACAAAATCCGCGAACGCGAACGACGACTTTGATCTGGATGCCTTTTTGTTGGACGATCACGAATCGCAGCCAAAGACAACGAAGTCCCGACCGAGCAAGTCACTCCGTGAGGACGACAAATCCGACGATTCGGAGAGAGGCTCTGTTAGCCAGCCCCAAAAAACCAACAAGGCTGAGGAGGGTGAAGGCTTCTCGATCAGTCGTGGACCGGACGTTCCCGGCAAACGATCGAAACCTCAATCGCTGCCGGGGCAGGAGGACGACGAGGCCGATGAGTCACCGACTCCGTCACGACGACCACCGGGGACGAATCCCAATGCCCCCGCGTCCAACATCGCCAGCGATTTGCTGTCGAAGTCCGCCAAGAAGGGGAAGAAGACTTCGTGGACTGAAATCGGAGCGGATAAAAAAGAAGAAGACCAGTTCGACTGGGAAGGCATGCGGCGGGAAGTACTCAAGAAGGCGCTGCCCCTCGTTCTCGTTGGAATTGTCCTGGTTTGGGGGCTGTTCAAGTTGGTCGACTCCGCGATGGGCTCGAAGACGTTCGTGCCACCGCTGGGGCAAGTGACTGGCACGTTGACCATCAACGCGAAGCCACTGGCGGGAGCGGAGATCTGGTTCCATCCCGAAAAACCGAAGATCAAATCGGGCGACAAGGAATACAAAGTCACCGCGTCGTTGGGGATGACCGACGCCCAGGGACATTATGAGTTGACTTACATCGGTGATTTGAAGGGCGCGGTCGTCGGCACATGCCGTGTTCAGATTATGGCGCTGGGACGCCAAGATGTGGCACCGCAGTATTTGGGCGACAAGGCGACCGCGACCCAAACGGTTAAGAAGGGCAAACAAATCATCGACTTGGAGCTCTCCAAATGACGAGCCAAGTCACGCAGGCGGAGCCGACGTTGTCTGGTCGATGGAATCGCTCGGAAAGACGGGCTCCACGCGCCGACCGGTGGTGGCTGTTCGCGTTGCTGCTGATGCTGCTCCCTGCGTGCCATTCGACAACCGATCTCGCCCGCGAAAGGCACGCGAAGGCGATCAAAGCGCTGATCAACCTCGGGGCGGAAGTTCGCGATGTCGAAGATGAAGTTTCTCACGACCGCGGGACGTACGTGTTTTTGTTTGCCGAGCACTTCACTCACGACGGCAAGGTGCAAGACGAAGTACTGATCCTGATCCGTGATATTCAAGCGTTGTTCCTGGATGTGTCTGACACCCCCCTCAGGGACGAGGCCCTGCCGGAATTGGCCCGCATGCCCAACCTGCAAGTGCTCAACGTGACGCGCACGCGGATGACGGATCACGGCTTGAAGTTGGTCGCGGCGTCGCGAGACATTCGACTGCTCAAGTTGAACCGCACGCGCATCACCGACGACGGCCTCGCATGTCTCGCCGAGATGCCGTCGCTGCGTCTGATTTATCTGGGCGATACGACGCTGACGGACGCGGCGTTGCAGCAACTCGCCAAACTGCCGCAGTTGGAAGCCATCAAGTTGTCCCGCCTGCCGATCACGGATGATGGCTTGAAATCGCTCAAAGAAATGCCGCGACTGCGGTTCCTGGGGCTCGACGGCACGTCGGTCACTGACGCGGGGCTGACACATCTCGAACTGCTGCCCAAGCTGACGTACCTCGACGTGCAAGAAACCGTCGTTAGCCAAAAGGCCGTCCAAGAATTCCGGAAGCGGCATCGCCAATGCCATCTGGAATACTGACGGCGACAACGACGGCGCTGCTCCCGTCATGCCGCCCAACTGGCCGGGTCGCTGTGAAAGCACTGCCGCAGCAGTTCAAACAACGCCGCCGACTGTGAACGCATGCGATCGGGACGCTCGAAGAAGCACTCGGTGGCGACGCAAAAAAACTCTTCCGGATTCTCGGCCGCGTAATCGTCCAACAACGTGCGCCGACCGCGATCTGAGTCACGGACTTGGCGGGTGAACTCTCGCTGAAACGCTTCCAGCCACGGCTCGCCCTGATTCGTCTGAGCCGTCGGAAACCAGCCAGCCAGCAACTCGTGGGTCACATGAGCGAACTCGTGCAGCACGACGTTCGTTCCCGGCGGCACGATGTGTTCGGCAGTTGGCACCTCGCTCCAAACGAGGATGACTGTGCCGCTCTCGAACCACGACTCGCCGAGGTGTTCGTCCTCGACATTGTCTTCAAGCTGCTGCACCCAGTCACCGTGCGAGTAATCGACTCCTTCAACACCGATCCGCGCCCGTTGGCCCTGATACGGCGTCGGATGCACCAGCACATGCCGCACGCGGCTGAACCATTCGTCGTCGAACCCCAGCACCATCAGCGTCGCGTACCCGGCGATGACGACACGGACTTCTTCAGTGACTTCAAAGCCTCGGCAACCTTCCCACGAAGTTGCCTGTACGAAGACTTGAATCCGCTGCCGCCATTTCGCGGCGAGCTCAGCCGGTACTCGATCGGCTTGTTTGACGTGCCGCCGCAGCGTTTCCTCCCACGCCGCCGGAAACGGCTCCGCCAACCAGCGACGACGGCGACGCACACGCAACCAGCCGAACATTTCACGCTCCGTTTCGTGGGGCAGGTTTTCAACCTGCCCGCACTCATGGCAGGAAACAACCTGCCCCACGAAATCATTCCGGCCACACGACTCGGCCGGACGTCGTGACGCGAATGCTGTAGAGCACACCGCCGCCGGTGACGAACAACGTCATGCGGTCCTCGCCGCCGAACGCGCAATTGGTCACTTCGTCGGTCGGCACCGGCAGGAAGTCGAGCAACTCGCCGCTGCTCGGATCGAGCACATAGATGCCCGCTTTGACACCCTCAGCCGGCTCGAACGGAGGATTCGGTTTGTTGAGTCCGCCGGCCACGAACAGCCTCCCCTTCTTGTCCTGTTTGAGTCCGTCGGGACCACGGCCCTTGCCCCAGTCGCGCAACACCTTCTTAGAGGTGAGATCAACGGAACCGTCCTCACGCAGATCGAATCGCCACAACTTTCGCGTACCCTCGTGCGAGTCATTGTTGTTATCGGCGACGAACAAAAACCGATCGTCGGCCGAGACGAGCACTCCGTTGGGACGATCCAATTCACGTCCGATGATGCGCGTCACTTTCGGTTCGCCGCCTGTCAGTTCGGGCGGGTCGATGCGATAGACCCCTTCGATCGTGCGGCCTTGATCATCGCGAAGCTGCATGTCGTCGCGGCTGCCGTAGCGCGGGTCGGAGAAATAGATCCGGCCGCGCGAATCGACGGTGATGTCATTCGGCTGGTTGTATTTTTTGCCGAGGTAGTTGTCGGTCAGGATCGTGAGCTTCCCATCGGCTTCTGAGCGGGTGACTCGCCGCAGTTTCGGCTCGCAGGCTAGCAGCCGTCCCTGTCGATCAAACAGCAATCCATTTGTGCCAGCCTCTTCGCGATGCACGACCGACTTCCCCTCGCGAGTCAGCCGCATGATGTGGCCTTTGCCGCTGGACAGCACGCCGAGTTGCGGATGCCACGCCGGACCTTCACCCCCGGCTCCTGCTCCCGCCTCGACTTTCAGCTTGCTTTCCGGCTCGAAGATCGGATCGGCGGCCTGCGCTCCCCACGAGAATGCGAGGCCGATCAATCCCACGCTCAATCTGCTCAGAAGTTTTCGCATGACATTCGCCTGTGAGAAGTTGTCCGAGATGTTCGTTGCCTGACTCTCCGAGGCTGTGAATAAATGACGTGGGGCACGTTTTCAACGTGCCCAATCGGGCTATTTTCGAGCACGTTGAAAACGTGCTCTACGAAAACTTCACAGCCTCTCCGAGTCGGGAATTCTGCGAGAAAACGCACGACTCAGAGAGTCAGGCGACGGACTTCGTCGTTGCCAACAAAACGGCCCGGCGTTTCGCAAGTCGCCGGGCCGATGAATTTTCGCCGCGTTCTGGAGTGTTACCGCGTGCGTGCGCCGTAGCCGCCGCCCTGGTTCCCGCCTTGATTCCCGTAGCCGCTGCCGCCTTGTTGCATCCGCTGCTGATTTTGAATTTGGCTTTGAATGGCAGCGCGTTGGTTGGATAGTGCCTGCATCGCGCTGCGAATCCGGTTTGCTTCACCGTCCGCTTGATCGCGGTCGGCCGTGGCCTTCTTCAAGTCGTCACGAGTCCGTTGGAAGGCCACCTTCGCAGAACTCAACTTCGGATCGGTCTCAATCGCCTCGGTCTTCTTCTTCGAGGCGGCTCCGAGTTCGGCGGTCGCTTCCTTGATTTGCTGGTGGAGTTCCTTTGCCTCGGTGTGATCGGCCATCACAACGTCTTCGCTGGTCTTCAGGCTCTTGTCGGCATCGGCCACCTTCTTCGCCAACGCGCGGCGCGTGTCGGCCGAAACGTTGGGACCGCTGTTCGCCTTTTGCTCGGCTACCGCCTCGTCGTGAACTTTGATCGCTTGCTGGTAGCCTTCGTTGTCTTTCCTGAGCGTCTCAATCACTTTCTTGCGGACTTCAGCCAATTGACCACGCAGGCTTTCCAGCTTGTCTTTCGCGGCTTTCAAATCCGGCGAGTTCTTCGCTTCTTCCTCCGCGGCTTTCTTCGCCTGGACCAATTCGCGCATGTTCTGTTTGTGTGCGGCATCGACCTTCTGCCATTCACCGCGAGCCTCAGTCGCTTTTTCGCTGGCGTCCTTCAAGGCTGCCTCGCCTTGTTGAAGCTGCTGGCCGATCTGTGTGATCTGCTGCTGCATCGCCTGCTGGTTTTGCTGACCGCCGCCGGCTCCAATCTGGGTGCCACCCGAACGACCGCCGCCACTACGACCTCTGCCTTGAGCCAGGGCCGGGGAAACACTCACCGCGAGCAACAGCGCGGCCACGACCGATTTCCAAAACCTTGAAGTCCACATGGGATGTTCCTTTTGCTTTGTCCCACCGCCAAATCAGCACCCGACGCACCCACGATCAGTCAGATCGGCAAGATTCTATCGGTCGCTCGCCTGTTTTCGACAGAGGAGGCTCTCCGAACGGATACAAAGTCGTAAGGCCCGGTGCCAACATCTCCAAAGCCCGACTTCTCCGTAAAGGCCGGGCTTTTGAATGACAAACCCAATCCGTGGAACTGACGACTACTTCTTGTCTTTGTCACGGATTTGCTCGTGACACTGGCTGCACGCTGCGTTGGCGGCGGTGAAGTGTTCGTTGGCCTTGGCGGTGTCCTTGGCTCGGACGGCCTTGGCCATTGCGATCATTTCGGAACGGTACTTGACCGACAGATCCTTCCACAGCGGCAGTTGAGCCTTGTCTTTGACCTCGTGCGTGTCGACTTCCATCGCCAACGCGAGGATTGCCAGTGTCGTGCAATCGCGAGCGGTCTCGTCCGGCTTTTGGAGCCGTCGCAACGATTTGCGAATGCCTGCCGACCGGCTGTTGATCTCTTCCATCATGCGGCCCAAGCCGGTGAGCTTGTTCCATTCGGCCTCCGGCTTGGCTGTTCCGGCTGACTTACCGGCGTGAGCGTCCTTGACCGCCGCGAACAGCTTCTTCGCGTCGTCGAACGTCTTCGCCGGTCGCAACAAAACGGCCGCGTCACGCAGGTCGGCCGCGTGGAACTTGGCCTTCGCCTTGTCCGGGTGTTCGACAATCGCCTGAGCCACACAAGCCACGACACCCGCCGCCTGGTTGACCTCTTTCTTCTCGAGCGTCATCGCGAACGCTTCCGCGCTGGCCACTTGTTGGCCGAGCAACTCCACCTTGGCATTGATTTCGGCCACGAGATCCTCGACCGAAGCGATCTCGACAACTTTCTGAGGAGCCTCGCCCCACGCGGGTAGCAGACACAGCGCGGACGCGGCGAATAAAGACGAACTCAGGATGAAACGGCGCATGAATTCTCCAGTTGGGTTGATGTGTGATTTGCAGAGGCGGCAGCGGGAGAGCATTCTGAAAGTGGCCTCGCGCGCGGTCAAGTTGGCCGAACCAGCGAGTCGTCGAAGTAGTTGATCGACATCCCCGCGTCGATCACCAAGCCCTGAGCGTTGATGCCCGAAGATCGCGGGCTCAATAGAAACGCGACCACGTTGGCAACCTCTTCCGTTTGCACAGCCCGTTTGCGGAGCGTCGCCTTTTCCGCGTGCAGATAGCTATCGACATAGCCGGGAATCCCCGCCGAGGCCGAAGTCTTTAATAGACCGGGGCAGACCGAGTTGAACCGAATCGACGAGAACTTCGCGAACGACTTCGCCAGAAAGCAGACGGAAGAATCGAGCGCCGCTTTGACCGGAGCCATGTAGCCGTAGTTCTCCGCCGCCATCCGCGTCGTCGAGATCGAAACCGTCACGACGCTGCCGTTGTTCTTGTCGAGCAACTCGCGAAAGGCATTCGCCAGCGCGACGAACGAGAAACACGACACATCGACCGCCTGCAAGAAAGCCCGTCGCGGCGTCTCGTGAAACGGCAGCCAGCCGGCCGAGTAATCAGCAAACGCCAGCGAATGCACGAAGCCTTGAATCGGCCCATGCTGCGCGGCGATCTCGTCGCGAACCCGATCAATCTGGTCTTGATGCTCGACATCGCAGACATGAATCGGCGCATCGCCCACGAGTTTGCGAATCTGCTCACGCCGCTCTTCGCTGCGGACGACGTGAATGACCTTCGCCCCGGCTTCGGTCAGCACCTGTCCGACATGCGCGGCGACGCTCTTTCGGTTCGCCATGCCGAAGATAACGATGCGACGGTCGGTGAGTTGGAGAAAATCGGACATCAATGTGATCAATCTTTGAACGAGTGAAGCGTCACGTCCCGTCACCGGGAATCAGTCTTTCCGGCGGGATCAAATCTTGTCCGGGGCCTCTCACATGCATCACGCGAACTTGATCGTCAACGATCGTGAAGACGATCCGATAAAAGCGTTTGCCGCGCCGGGTTTTGAAGAGCAGTTGCCGGACATCAAAATCCACGAGTTCATCTTCCGGTGCCAACGATTGCCGATCCGCAATCGTTCTCAGTTTGGCCATCGCGGCGTTGTAAGCCCGATACCACGCTTCCGCTCCAGCCGGAGCTTTTTGCCGACGAATGAACCAGTCCAGAATCTCATCGACTTCACGAACTGCCGTGCGGAAGACTTTGATGCGAAAGTTCATGGCCGCTCTGAGAACCCGTATTTCGACCGCAAGTCAGCCAAGTGATCGTCCACATCGACCCAAGCGTCTTCATTGTCGATCTCCGCATAGGCAGCCTTCACGGCCGCCACGCTCTCAGCCAGTTCTTCCTGAGAAAGATGCTCCAGCCGCCACAGTTCCAGGAGTTCGTCCATCGACAACTCGTCGCGACCGTCGCGGAGTCGCGTGACGGCGAAACGATGAAAACTTTCAACTTGTTCGATCGTGGCCATGCAATGGACCTCCTCGTTCGGAACAAACTAACTCAGCCGAATCAGCAAGTCAAAAACGAAGTGTGAACTCATTTTTGGACATACAGTTTCACGTTATGAGTTGCTCGACCACCGGCGACGATGTCGAGTTTGCCGTCGCCGTTGAGGTCGGCACAGATCAGGTCTTCGGTGGCCACACCACCGTCGTCGATTGTGTGTTTGGTCCACTTGGTCGCGGTCGCATCATCTGCCTTGTAGATGAACACGCCCGGACCTTTGATTGGGCCAGGGCCGGGATCGCTGAAGCCCAGCACGATCTCGTCGCCGCCATCGCCGTCGATGTCGCACGTCCACAGCGCGTGACCGCGATTCAGAGTTGCGTCGATGACGTGCCTCGGCCACAAGCCGTCGGCCGTCTTCTCGCCGGCTTTCGGTTCGACGTAAACAGCACAGGCTTGGCCGTGCATCGGCTCGACCGTGACGATGAATCGCCGGCCCCCTTTGAGCTTGCCGACTTTGATCTCGCCAGCACCTTTGGCTTCCGGTTTGTCGCCGGTGGCACCGTTACCGAACTTCGTTGTGGTCAAGCCGGTCAGCGGAATCGCGCCCGCCTCGACCTTCACCGATTGGATGAGATGCACCCCTTCCTGACTCGACGTGACGGTGTCGTCGATGCCGTCACCATTCCAATCGAGATGCCAGTGATTGTGCATGCGATTCATTGCCGCGTTGAGCACTTGCGATGGCCATTTGTCGGTTTTGGGATTCGCAGGGATCGTGAACGCCAGCAGTCGCACTCCGTCACCTTGGGACTTGTTAAGCGGCGAGACCACCAGTTGCGGTCGCTTGCCACCAGCCACGTTGCCGAACCTCATGCGGTGCGTCCAAGGCTCGTGGCCGATTAGATGCACGTGCCATTTCTCGTCGAGCGACGCGCCGCGAGACAGCCACACGAGCTGTCCGGTGTTTTTGCCTGACCAGCCGGCTCCGACCGCGAAGTCGATCTTGCCATCTTGGTCGATATCCAGCGGCGCGATGCAGACGTTATCGCGCTCCGTCTGGTCTTCGATGATGACTCGCGGCTTCCAATCGGGAGCTTGATACCACAGCACGCGGTTCTCCGTGACGGCGACGATGTCTTGTTTGCCGTCTCCATCGACATCGGCCAGCGTGACCGCGTAGCAGACTTTGCCGACATCGAGATCGAGCGTCTTGGCCTCAAACTTCGGAAACTCCGCCGCGTTGGCCGCGAGGCTCAGCAGCCCAAATCCAGCGATCGCCAGCGCGGCTTTCAGTCGTCGTCTCATCGTTGTCTCTCCCCTTCGAGATGCGGATTCGCAAGGGCCGACACAATGACGAAAGCCACCGAGCAACGCAAATCAAAGGCGTTTGGCGGGCATTGCGTGCGACGCCCGTGCAATGGCCGCTGACCTGCTCTCAGAAGCGTCCGCGATCGACGCCGAGTCCACCGTCGGGAAGAGCCGCTCGTCGTAGTACAGCCGGTAGGCGGTTTGAAAGAACGCTGCGGTGGCCTGCACACGATCTTTCGACGGCAGCTTCTCCGGTTTCAACGCGAACGTTTTCGGATCGAACGTGTAAACCCAGGCCTGTCGGCGAGCATCGAGCACCACCAGGCGCTGATCCGCCGTGAGCAGTGCGACATCGTGGTTGTGCTGCATCAGCGCGTAGCCTTGTTCCGGCGGGAGACGCAGCACATCGCGGCCGTAGAAGATCGAACGGTAATCGCCGCCGAGCAATCCCATCACCGTCGGTGCGATGTCGAGCGTGCAGGCCAGTGTCGAACAGCGCGTTCCTTTGCCGAAGTCATCCGGGCCGAGCATCAGCACCGGCACGCGATACGACTTCATCGGGAAGAGTTGGCTGCCGTAAACACGTGCCCCGTGGTCCCCCATGACGACGAACAACGTGTTCTTCTTCCAAGCGTGCTCGCCCACCTTGTCGAAGAATTGTCCGATGGACCAGTCGGCGTACCTCACTGCATTTTCGCGAGTCTGTTCTGACGAAGGCCGGTCGATGCGGCCGTCCGGATAGGTGAAGGGCAAATGATTGCTGACGGTCAGCAGGCATGCGAGAAATGGCTGGCCCTCGTCGTGCAATCCGTCGAGCTCCGTGAGAGCTTTATTGAAGAGGTCTTCGTCGGAGACTCCCCAAGCGTTGACGAACGCCGGGTTCACAAAATCTTTTTGCTCCACGAAACGATTGAAACCGTTGGCGGTCATAAACGATTTCACGCCGTCGAACACGCCTCGCCCGGCGGTCATGAACAGCCGGTTGTAGCCCCGATCCGCCAGCACATGCGCCAGCGTGTAGACGTGCTGGGAGTGATTCCGTTTCAAAATCGACTCGGTCGGAATTGGTGGCAGCGATGCCGTCACCGCTTCGAGCGCCCGCGCCGTGCGGTTGCCGGTCGCGAAGAAATTGTCGAACAGCAGTCCTTGCGACGCCAGCTTGTCGAGACACGGCGTCAACCCGCGATCGTCTCCGAGCGCCCCGATGAAGTCTGAACCGAGGCTCTCTTCCAGCACGATGACGACGTTCCAATCGCGGCGCGGTTCGGCCTGCCGCACCGTGCGATCGAACGGGTTCTGGGAGTTCTCGTGCCACTTGTCGGCCGCCGTGATGACGCGCTGACGAATCTCAGCGGCGGCGATCTCGGGCTTGATCGCCAGATAGAGCTGCTCGTAGTCGAAGTGACACGACCAGGCGTGATACAGAAACGAATAGACGCCGTTCCCGGCGCACTCGTTTGCCGTGCGATTCGTGGTGACGCTCATCGAACCCATGCCGCTGGTCAGCCACAGCCCGCCGATCAGCGTCCAGACTCCGGCAAACACGCCGACTCGTTGCCGCAGCGGCATCTGATTTTCCAGCACCCGGTGGAACCGTCGTCGCAGCACCCACCACGTCCCGCCGCCGAACAGCACGACGAAACTCGTCAGCTCGATGATCGGAAACGACTGCCACAAGTTGCAGCAGACTTCGGTCGGATACACGAGGTACTCGAAGGCGATGTAGTTCAGCCGGCCATCGAACTCGGTGAAGAACAGGCTTTCGATGATCGCGAACAGCGGCACGAAGCAGAACGCGACCAGCCAGCAGAACTCGATGAACCAGCGACTCGGCCGAGCCTTCAGCCAGCGCTGGCCGATCCATGTGAAGTGCCACAACTGCACCTGAATCCCCAGCAGCGCGATCAGCAGATCGAACCGCAAGCCGGTCTGAATCACGTTCAGCCAATCAGCGAACCGCAGTTGCCGCCAATCCGTGAACCAGAACAGCAACCCGACTCGCGTCAGCAGGAAACCGAGCACATAAACCAGCGTGATCGCCGCCAGAATCCGGAACCGTTGCAGCCGCCCAAAGGCATTGAAGATCGACCTCATTCAACACATCCTTGTGTTTCACACTCGCGTTGACTCTCACAGGCAGAGATGTAGCAGTTCGCGAAATTCCCCGGAACGCCGATTTCCCTCACCTTCCGGCCGAAAACCGTGAGCCGATCGCCGACAGCCGTGATACCGTTTTTTGCGAAATAGACGCGAACACGCAAAACGTGTCTCATTCACAACTGTGTTCACACCCAAACGGGGTCGGGAGTCTTTTTCAGGCCGCAGTCAAAGGTCATCCGGTTGTTTGACACGTATTGTGCGGCCTGAAAAAGACTCCCGACCCCTTCACTGCGATCCGTCACGAAATGTCCCCCATGTCTGCACCGTACCAAAACATCGTCCACACCTTGCGGCAAGCGTTTCCGCAGCCGACCTCGGACCGAGTTCACGACGCCTACTTCGTGTTCTCGTTCCTGCGAGCGCTCGACCAAGTCGACCGGATGAAGTCGGTCAGCCCGTTGCTCGGCAAGCCGGAGACACTGGACTACACGGCCGCGAAGCAATGCCGCGTCGCCGATGAACCCAGCACGCTGGAGCACGTCACCGAGGAATTGGTGGCCCACCTCTCCGGCCTGTTCGTCTCCGGCCACCCGCGAGCCCAAGTCAACGTCGTGCCGGCTCCGACGATCCCCAGCATCATCGGCGGAATGCTGCCGTCGATTTACAACCCGAACTTGTGCAGCGACGAATCGGGTCGCCGAGTTTCCGTGGCCGAAGTGGAAGTCACCGCGATGACCGCCGAACTCGTCGGCTATCCGGTCGAGCAAGCCGGCGGAGTCTTCACCTTCGGCGGCACCGGTACGCTGCTCTACGGAGCCAAGATCGGACTCGAGAAAGCCTGCCCCGGCACCGCGCAAACCGGGCTGCGAGAACCGGCGGTCCTGATCTGCTCTGAGCGTGCTCACTACGCTTGCTCGACCGTTGCCAGTTGGTTGGGGCTCGGCGAACAGAACGTCGTGCAGATTCCAACGTCACCCGAAAACGAAATGCGCACCTGTCTCTTCGAGACGATGCTGCGCGATGTGCTCAAGCAAGGCCGCAAAGTCGCCGCCATCGTGGCCACGATGGGAACGACCGACGCCTTCGGACTCGATGACCTCGCAAGCATCATCGAGATTCGCGATCGCCTGCGCGACGAATTCAGCCTCGACTACACGCCGCACATCCACGCCGACGCCGTGATCGGCTGGGCCTGGAGCGTCTTCAACGACTACGACTTCGCGAAGAATCCGCTCGGCTTCGAGCCGCGCACCGTGCGGGCACTCGCTGGCACTGCGCGACGCATCAAGCATCTCGGAGCGAGCGATTCGCTGGGCATCGACTTCCACAAGACTGGATTCGCTCCGTATGTCAGCAGTCTGTTCTTGCTGCGCAGCGCGGCCAACTTGCAACTGATCTCGCGCGATCAATCGGCAACGCCGTACCTCTTCCAATCCGGCCATCATCATCCCGGCAAGTACACGCTGGAGACGACTCGCAGCGGCAGCGGTCCGATGGCAGCGCTCGCGAACCTGCGGCTGTTCGGCAAGGACGGCCTGCGATCGCTGCTCGGCCATTTGGTGACGATGGCCTCCGAGCTTTCGACGCACCTGAAGGCTCACGCTTCAACGACGGTGCTCAACGCTGACAACTTCGGAGCGGTCACGTTGTTCCGCGTCTATCCCGACGGCGTCGATACGTTTTCAATTCCCAAGCTCGAACAAACTGATGCGTCGTACCGGACCCAGTTGCTCGCCAACAACGCCTACAATCGCCGCATCTTTGAGCTCATCCACGCTGAAGCCCTGCAAGGCCGAGGCATCGTAATCTCACTCACCGACTGCTACCGCCTCTCGGATTACGGCGAGCCGATCGTCGCGCTGAAGTCATACATCATGAGTCCGTTCTCCGAACCCGAAAACGTCTCCGCCGTCCTCGACTCGATCTGGCGAGCACGGCAAATCATCGCTCAGGAAAAACAACCGTAGCTCGACCAAATATGTGACAGGCGAGCGGGGCGGCGTCAGCCCCCCGGTGGTTATGATGACCGCGAACTAACCGGGGTGCTGACGCCGCCCCCCGTCGCGAGTGACCTCCGATTACTGATAATTGGCCAGTCAGGCTACGAGGGGACTGCCAGCCATGAGACTCGCGTCGTTCGCGTTCTTCGTGATTCTGGTTTTATTGCACGGCTCCGAGCAGGCGTTGTCACAACCGCTGAGCATGTTTCGCGACGGGCCGACTCGAACGTGGGGCTTCACGCTGTTCGGCCTGTTGGCATTCATTGGCTTGAAGTGGATTTGGACTCTGATCCGGACGCGTCGAATCTCCGATTTGCTCGCCGTCGTTCCCGCCTTGCCGTTGTTGGGATTCGTCGCATTGACCGATTCCGGCGACGGCTGGCATCTGGCGGCCTCGTTCGTGTTGCTCGGCTGGATTCTGCTGTTCTTCGCCGCGAAGCCTTCGGTTCCGTAGACACACGCGGAAGGGCACTCTTTTTTGCGAGAACTACTGAAGCGGCAATAGATTACGCTGTTCGACCCAGTAGTGCAAATCGTGGCAACTCGACGCACGAAATGGCATTTTTACGCGGTAATTGAGCGGTGCGCCGGTAATTACCGGCAGCGAAACTGACGCGCATTGGCTGTCACGGCAGCCATCCAAAACGGCATCAAACAGGGGTGAGTTCGGACGCTCTCAATGAGCCACAACTGGTCGATAATCTGGGCCGCTCTTGAGACGTTCCGGGGGCACATAGCGCTGTTCAACGAATGTGTCAGACTCCACCTTAATAACGAGTTGCGACAATAGCATGACCGCCAAAATCTTCCACCCACTGCTGGCTCTGATCGCGTCTGCGAGCAGCAACGAACTCGCGAAGTACGTCGAATTTCTGAAGGAGGAGAACAAGATTCTCCGGGCGCGGATTCCGGGTCAGGTTCACACGAAGCCCGACGAGCGGTCCCGACTGATCAAGCTGGGGAAGGCGCTGGGCCAGGCGATCGAAGAGTTGATCACGTTGGTTGCTCCGTCCACGTTTTATCGCTGGTGCCGTGAAGCGGACTCCGGGAAGAAGAAGCCGAATCCGAAAGGTGGCCAACGCAAGCCGCGTGAGATCCGTGAATTCGTTATCGAGATCGCGAAGACCACGGGCTTCGGCTACACGCGCATCATCGGCGAGCTGCGAAAGGTCGGGATTAAAGGGATCAGCCGGCAGACCGTTCGCAACATTTTGAAGGAGGAGGGAATTGTGCCGGGACCGGATCGAACATCCGATTGCTGGGACAACTTCGTCAAACGACATGCCGAGACACTGTGGGCCGTGGATTTCTTCTCGGTCAAAACGGTGACGATTAACGGCCTGCGTGAGATGTATCTGATGGCGTTTCTATGCCTGAGCAGCCGCGAAGTGATCGTGTCGTCGTCCACCGAGCATCCCAACTCCACTTGGGTGGTGGAGCAAACCAAAGAGTTCCTCGATCAGACGATCAATCGCGAGCAGAAACCGTCGATCGTGATGCACGATCGCGACACTAAATTCACCAAAGACTTCACGGCCACGCTGAAAGCCAAAGGCGTGCGAACAAACGTGCTTCCCATTGCCTCGCCCAATTTGAACGGCAGGGTCGAAAGGTTCGTGCAATCAATAAAATACGAGTGTTTGTTCAAATTCATTCTGTTTGGGAAACGGCACTTGGACCACGTCGTGTCGGAATGGGTCCAGTATTACAACACCCGACGCAGTCACATGGAGCGTGATCACCTGCCGCCGCTCCGCAAGCGGGCACCGAAGGCGGTTCGCAAATTGTCGCGGGACAAAATCGAAGTCCGCTCGTATGTCGGCGGACTGGTGAATTCGTTTGAGCGGAAAGCGGCGTAGGCCCGCGGTGATTCGTCACTCGAACGCATCGCAGCTTCCACGCTCATCACGGATTTCGGAACGGCTGAGTTTTGTGACCACACGGCCACGGAGATTGCAACAAGCCATCAACTCACTCCGCCTGTGAACAGCGGCGCGATTCGTTCGCCTTCGCTGGCGTGACTGGGGCGGTTCACTCGGTCTTTGATGATACTGCGCGGGTCGATGCCAAGTGACGAGAAGATCGTGGCTCCGAGATCGGACGGGAAGTACGGGTTCGAGGCGGGATAGGCGGCGATGTTGTCGGAACTGCCGATGACTTGTCCGCCGCGCACGCCGGCCCCGGCGAAGAGGGCGAAGAAGACCCCGCCCCAGTGGTCGCGGCCGTCCGGGACGTAGCTGGGCGTGCCAACATTGCCGCCGAGCTTCGGAGTGCGGCCGAACTCGCCCACCATCACGACCAGCGTTTCATCCAACAGGCCCGAGGAACTCAGATCGTCGAGCAGTGCGGACACGCCTTGATCCAGCGGCGGCAGCAGGCGGTCTTTGAGCTGCGTGAAGTTGCTGTTGTGAGTGTCCCAGTTATTCATCGTCCCCATGTTGGCTTGCACGATCGGGACTCCAGCTTGCACGAGCCGCCGCGACAACAGCAACGATTGGCCGAAGAGGTGACGGCCATAATTGTCCCGCACGGCGGCCGGTTCCTGGTCGATGGCGAAGGCCCGGCCGATCGCGCTGGTGGTCAGGATCGACATTGCCTGGTCCTGATAGTTACTGAACTCCGTCGCCGAGCGAACGAGATCGAAGCTCGCCGACTGAGCATTGAACTGCGCCAGCAATTCACGCCGATGTCCGAGCGCATCGACGGTCATCCCGACAGGAAGACTGAGGTTTTCAACACGAAACTTCGGGTCGTTGGGATCTTGTTTGACATGCCACGGGTCGTACTTCGCTCCGAGGAAGCCGGCATCCTGACCCGAGAACCCGTAGCCGTTATTCAAATAGGTCGGCAGCATCACACCGTTGGGAATTCCGTCGCGCCGCGGTCGCAGGTAGTCGAGCGTCGAGGCGTAGCACGGCCAATCGTTTCGCGAGGCCATGTGCGTCGAACCAATCGGCATCTTGTCGATGCCGGTGAGCAGCATGTGCGTCGCATGTTCGTGACTCGGCAGCCCGTGAGTCATCGAGCGAATCACGGCATACTTGTCGGATCGAGCGGCCAGCTTCGGCAAGTGCTCGCAGACATCCATTCCCGGCGTGCGCGTGGCAATCGACTGAAAAGTGCCGCGCACTTCAGCCGGAGCCTCCGGCTTTAAATCGAACATGTCGAGATGACTCGGAGCTCCGGTCAAAAAAATCAGGATGACGCTGCGAGCACGTTGCTCTCCGATTGGCTTGGACTCTGCGGCTCGCGATTGCTGCGCCAGCAACGTCGGCAGACCTAAGCCGATCAATCCGGCATATCCGACCTGCAATAGCTCACGCCGGTGGATGCCGAGCGTGTGTCGATGAGCGTTTCGCGAATTCATGTCGGCGGCTTTCTAGGGAGTCCGGCGATTGGCTCGCCGTGAATTGTCAGCATGAAACACAGTCTTAAAACAGAGCGGTCACCGGCGTGCCGAGGCTGATCCGCTGCGGGCGATTGAGCTGGTCGTAGACCGCCGACTCTGGAGCGTAACCGAAGGCGTGCAGGATCGTCGCCATGTAATCGTCCGGCGTGACTGGCAGATCTTTCACGTAAGCTCCGATGCCGTCGCTGGCACCGTAGATATGTCCCCCGCGAACGCCACCGCCCGCGAGCAACTGCGTGTAGCACGGAGCCCAATGGTCTCGGCCGGCCGTCGCGTTGATGCGCGGCGTGCGACCGAACTCTCCCGCGACCGCGACGAGCGTCTCGCCAAGCAGTCCGCGCTCCTGAAGGTCTTCTAACAATGCCGAGAACGACCGGTCGAACGACGGACAGCAGTACTGATGTTTGAGCATCGCTTCTCCTTTGAGTTGACCGTCGATGCCGCAGACGTCGTTGGGCACGCCGTGATTGTCCCACAGATTGAACTGGCAGCCTTTCTCGTCGAAGAACGTCCAGAAGACGTTGACGACTCGCACGCCCGATTCGACCAGCCGCCGTGCCAACAGGAAGCTCTGCCCGTATTCATTGCGTCCGTAGCGATCTCGCAACGCGGCCGGTTCACGGCTGAGATCGAACGCTTGGTTCGCTGTGCCCGAACTCATCAGGTTGAGCGCCTTGTCGTAATACCCGGCGAACAGCGTTTCCGCCGAGGCCGCTCGGATCGTCGCCGCCGAACCGTTTGCCTGACCGAGCATACGACGGCGATTCTCAAACCGTGTTTGGTCGATGCCATCGGCCAAGCGAATGGCATCGAGCTTCACTTCGCGATCGGACAAAGAACCCTTCTTTTCCTTGTCGAGCATGAGCGGGTCAAAAGCCGCTCCGAGAAACCCCGCCGACTGCCCTTTGTAGGACGGCCCGCCGGTTGTGAAGGGCCGAGGCAAGATCACCCACGGAGGCAGCTCGCCGCAGTCGCCGCGCAGCCGATGCAAGATCGCACCGAGCGCGGGATGATCATGCCGCGAGACATGCACAGCTCCCGGCTGAGCAGGTAATTGTCCGAGCAACGATCGGGCAATGGCGGTGTCGTGTCCGTTGTCGTCATGAGTCATCGACCGAATGATCGCCAACTTGTCCGCGTGTCGCGCGACTTGTGGGATCAGCTCGCCGAATCGAATTCCGGGGACGTTGGTGTCGATCGCCTGAAAGGTGCTGCGGATTCCGTCGGGAGCGTCCGGCTTCAAATCCCACAGGTCATTTTGCGAAGGCCCACCGCACAGAAAAATGAAGAGGGAGTTCTTGGCCGTTCCGTTCGTCGACTCCGTCTCGGCCCGTAATCCACTGGGCAGTGTCAAACCGAGTAGCCCCAGCGAACTCAGCCGCAGCAATTCGCGACGGCTCACGCAACGGTCAGCTCGATGTGCTGAGACCAGTGAAATCATTCCATACCTTTTGTCAAAGGCGACTTGGTCGCTAACGGGGACGACCGCTCCTGTCATCGGATTTCCAAAACTGGCGACAACAGATTACTGCCTGCCAATGCGACCGGCCACCCGTTTCATGGGATAGGTTTCCAGACTGTTATGTCCACAGAAGCATCACAGGGTGGAAGCCTATGTCACGGAGTGCTCAACAAACTCTCAGACGATCAACTCCTTGCTGACACGAGCCTTGTAGACATCGGCCAGACGTCCGTCGCGGCTGTTGTGATCGAAGGTGAGTCGCTGGTGGTCGAGACCCAGGAAGCGGTTCGCAAGTTGTCGCGAGACAAGTTCCAAGCTCGGTCGTATGTCGGCGGACTCGTGCAGTCGTTTGAACGCAGGGCGGCCTAAATCGTTAGCCGAGAGAAATCGAACAACGCAAGGCGATCAAAGACAGCGAGGACGCGATCGATCTCGCCTTGTCCGTGATGAGGGTAGCATTCGCTGTACGCCGAGATTCGTCATTCCAAGGCGTCGCAACTTCGCCGCACATCGCGGAAATTGCCTCGGCGGAGTATTTTGTCCCACGGCATGGCAACGTAGTGTTGGACATTCTGGCTTGAGACAACTTTCAACGTGCGTCGGACAAATTAGGAACAACTCGGAGCCCAATTCATGACGGTCGCATTGCGTCAATTCACTCTGCTCGCTGTCACTTTCGTTGCGTTGTCCACCGTATCGTCGGTCAGTGCCGAAGTTCGCATGGAAACCGTCATTGTTCCGATGCGCGACGGCATGCGGTTGGCGACGGACATTTATCGAGACGACGCGATCAAGAGCGCACCCGTGGCCTTGATGCGCACTCCTTACAACAAGGAGCGGGCCAAGGCGGTTGCAGAGCGATTCGCGGCGGCGGGGTATGTGGCAGTCGTGCAGGACAATCGGGGCAAGTTCGCGTCCGAAGGGACTTTCTTTCCGTACGACAATGAAGGTCAGGACGGCTTCGACGCCGTCGAATGGATCAGCAAGCAGGCATGGTGCGATGGTCGCATCGGTATGTGGGGGAGTTCGTATGTCGGGGCGACTCAGTGGCAAGCGGCGGTCGAACATCCGCCGGGGCTCACCACGATCACACCGACCGCAACCTTCAGCAGCTTCTATCGCAACCTGTATCTCGGCGGCGCGGTGCGGTTGTCGCTGATTTCGAAATGGGCGTCGGGCAACTCGCCCAAACCGAGCGGTGCAATGGTGACAAACAATTGGGATCGCACGCTGCTGCACCTGCCATTGAATGAGATTGATGACCAAATCGGTTTTCCGATCCCGTGGCTCGAAGGGATGCTCACTCATCCGACGCCAAGCGGTTACTGGCGGCGACTCGACATGACACGCGACATCACCGAACTGAAGCTGCCGATGCAGCATGTCGTCGGTTACTACGACTTCTTCTCGCGCGAGTCTGTCAACAACTTCGTCCGTATGCAGCGACACGCGACCGATCCTGAGACGCGAAAGCAGCAGCAATTGATTCTCGGCCCGTGGGATCATGGCACGATCGGCAAGTCGAAAGTCGGCGATCTCGACTTCGGACCTGACGCGCAGTGGGATGCCGCAGGAGCGACGCTGCAATGGTTCGACCGCTACTTGAAACGCGATCCGAAGGTCATCGCAACACCTCTGATTCCCGTGCGATTCTTCATGCTCGGTGAGAATCAATGGCACGAGTCCGATACCTGGCCGCCCACCGGATTCAAAGACGCTTCCTTCTATTTGCATTCCGGCGGCAAGGCGAACACGCAAAGTGGCGACGGTCGCTTGGATCGCACGGCTCCCAACAGCGATGAACTGGTCGATCGCTTTCAAGCAGACCCCGCCAATCCCACACCGGCTTGTCCCGTGACTGATAGGACTCCGCTTCACGCCGCGCATTGGGCACCTGTGGAACAAAGCGTCATTGAAGTCCGTCCTGACGTTTTGGTCTACACGTCCGAGCCGCTCACTGAACCGCTCGCATTCGCGGGCGATGCGAAGGCTGAGCTGTTCGTCTCCGCGGATACTCCCGATGCCGACTGGGTCGTGAAGCTGATCGACGTGCATCCGGACGGAGCGGCATACAACCTCGCGGTTGGCATCTTGCGCGGACGCTATCGTGAATCCGAGTTGCAACCGAAGTTGCTGACGCCCAACGAGACCTACAAGATTACGGTCGATCTCGGCCCGATCGCGGCTCAGTTGGCAACGGGCCATCGACTGCGAATCGGCGTCTGCGGTGCGTACTTCCCGTTGTTCGATCGCAACTCGAACACGGCTGAGGGAATCTTTGGCAAAGCCACCGCTATCGCGACCGAGTCCGTTTATCACTCATCGGTGAAGCCCTCGCGAATCATCCTGCCGGTTGGCGCGAAGGTGGGACAATGAGCAGAACTCGCGCGCTGCACGCGTTAAACGCTGGCCTTTGCGTCGAATTGCAAGCGGCCGTCCCGCCAGGAATTGGGAGAATGACCGGCGATCTTCTGGCCATCGCGAATCATGACGAGCCGTGCTGCGTTAGGCGGTCGGAAGCAGTTCTTCGATGGGCGTGCCGGTTGGCAAGATGGGCATTGGTCGTCCGCGGAAGTCGAGCAAGGAGTGGTCGGGATCGATGCCCAAGTGACGATAAATCGTGGCCAGCAGATCGTTCGGAGAAAGCCGGCGTGACGCGGGAGCTTCACCGCGCGGAGTCGTCGAGCCAATCACTTGGCCGGTTCGCATCCCGCCGCCCGCGACCAACACGGACATCGAGTCTGGCCAGTGATCACGGCCCGGAAAGATCGGCTTCGCGGCGCGGCCCATGTTGATCTTGGGAGTCCGTCCAAATTCCCCCATCACGACCACGAGCACGTCGCGATCGAGGCCGCGATCCGAGAGATCTTCGAGCAGCGAGGTCACGCCCGCATCGAGCACCGGCAGTCGCAAACGCATGGCTCGGAAAATGTGCTCGGCGTCGCCGTGATCGTCCCAGGTGAATGGGCCTTTCTTCGGCGATGTCCCGAACTCGCGCAGTTGCACCGTTACGAAGCTGCAGCCAGCCTCGACTAATCGCCGAGCCAGCAGTAATCGCTGTCCCCACTCGTGACGCCCGTAGCGGTCGCGCGTGGCAGCCGATTCTTGATGAATGTCGAACGCCTCGCGCGCCTGCGTGCCGCTGAGCAAGTCCAGGGCTTGTTGATCGAACTCATCTCCCGCTTGCATCGCGCCGCTGTGATCGATGTCTCGCTGCAGTCGATCGAACGCCCGCTTGAGCGACAGGCGGTCTCGCAGGTGTGCCTGCCACGCGGAATCAACACTGAGGTGATCGACCTTGAACTTCGGCGAATTCGGATCGGCCTCCACGACAAACGGCCCGGCTGATGGACCGAGATACGCGGCACCGCCACCTTTCAACTGAGGATCATTCGAGACGTAGTTTGGCACGCCGATCCGTCGCTTTCGCCGCATCCGACTCACGATGCTGGGGAAGTCTGGAAACTTCGAGACGGGGGCGCTGATGTTCGCCGGCCTCCGCCCGCTGAGCACCAACGCCGCCGCACCCGGGTGATCGGCAATGTCGTGAGCAATCGACCGGATCACCGTGAACTTGTTCGCAAGGCGTGCGTGTCGCGGCAGCAACTCACAGAGCTGCAAACCAGGAACACTGGACTCAATGGCCGAGAACTCACCGCGATACTCTAGTGCCGCGTCACGACTAAAACTTCGGGTTGGAGTTTATCGAGAATTCGACGACTCTGCGTGTACCACAAGGAGGTGGTCTATGCACAAGAAATATGTAGTTCGATTGACGGACGAGGAACGGGGAGAGCTTCAGCTTGTGATC
>CAMDPX010000024.1 GCA_945905295.1 Planctomyces sp. SH-PL62
CACGGCGAGAGATCGCGACCTACATCGCCTACTACAACAACTCCCGCCGACACTCATCCCTCGATTACCTCACCCCCACCGAATTCGAATCTCAAATGCTCGCCGAAAATAGTGACTCACACTGTCCGTGAAACACCGAGCACCTCACAGACTCGCCTGCCGGTTTCTGGTGGGCCGGCGCTCGAAGCGAGCTTGTCCCACCCTACAAAATGCACGCGACTCGATGTGTCGCCTTACGACTTCGGCGGTTCGTAGCCTTTGATCTCATACGGCGAATCAATCGAGGCCGAGTCCCACAGCTCCTCGAGGATCTTTTCCATCTCGCCTTGCTCGTCCGTTTGCAGCAGCGTCAAGCGGATCTTTTCCTGGACTTCATCGAACGGGACGTGTCCGGCGTTTTGACGTTCCACCACGCGCACGACTTGAAAATAGCCGCGCGGCGATTCGATCAACTCGCTCGGCTCGCCGATGGGCAATTCAAACAGCAGTGCTTCGATCTTTTCGTCGGCAAGACTCCCTTCGTTCGTCCAGTCTTGCAGACCTTTGTTCTCCGCGTTCAAACCGTCGGAGATCTCGGCGGCCATTTCTCCAAAGTCGCGGGCTTCTTTCAGCCCGTCGGCCAAAATCCGCAGCTTCGCGCGCGCCTGCTCTTCATTGGCTCGCGAGATCAAGATTTGCTGCCACCTCACGCGGCGTTTGAACTCGTAGTCCTTCAAGTGCTGCTGGTAATACGCGAACAAATCCTGCCGGCTGAGCTTCTGGTTGTTCTTCACCTTGGTGGCCAGGTACTGCTGAGCCATCACCTTGTTGCGAAACTGGTACTCGACCATCGCCAGCGACGTGCCATGCTTTTGCAGTTCGCGATCCAGCTCCGCCGTGCTGGTGACCTTCATCTCCTTCTTCATCTGATCGAGCTGCTCTTGAAGCTGCTTCTTCATGAAGCCGTCGATCTGCTTCTGCTGATCCTTCTTGAGCGACCGCCGCATCGCTTCAGAGAGCAGCTTGCGTTCGACATGCGCCCGCAGGTCGCGTTCGATGAGCTGCTCAACTTGCTTGCGGTATTGATCCGGCGGCACTTGCTCGCGCATCTTCGAGAGCTGTTCGGCGTACCGTTCCAAAATTTCCGCTTCAAACAGCGGCGAGCCATTCACGGTGGCGACAACACGATTCCCCTCCAGTTCTTTGGGAATCTCGCTGTCGGATTCAGTCGCTGAAACAAGTTCGACGGGTGACTTCTCGTCATCGCGATCGCGCTGTTTCTTGTCGGCCTGCGCGGTTTGCTCCGAGTTCCGAGCGCCCACCTTCCTCGGCGGCGGCGGCCCGACCACAGGATTATCGACCTTTGGACCCAGGCCGGTGTCTCCCTTGCAGCCAGCGAGCGCCAGCAGGACCGTCAGTAAAATTTGAGTCAGTCGCATGAACCGCATCCTTGCGCGCTCGTAGTGACCGCATTCATGCGGTCCCCTCTGCCCGCGCCACCGCCCCGATCAATCGGGGCACTACGAGCAAAGGGGCGGGACTATCCGCCAATTTCAAATCGGCTGCAACACCGCTTTTAGCAGCGGCAACAGGGCGTCAAACGACGTCTCCGCCCCTTCCCCCATTGGCCAGTACGCCGACTTCATATCCACGATCCGCAGCCGTCCTTGATGCTTGCCGACCAACGGCCGCATCCGCGAGGCGTCCCGATAGCCGAACACCAACCAGTCATCCTCACGAGTAATCCGGTCGATGCTCCACCGCGCCGCGCTGAGTTGCAGCTCGCGCAGCTCGACCATTTTCTCCGCCAGAGGTGGGAGCGGGCCGAAGCGATCGCGAAGTTCGTTTTGCCAATCGGCCAATTCCTCGAACGATCCCACCGCCGAGAGTTTGCGATACGCCTCGATCTTCGGCCGGCCGGGCGGGACGTAATCGTGAGGCAGATACGCCGTCACCGGCAGATCGACTTGGACGTGAATGTGCTCCTTCAACGGCTGCTTCTTGGCGGCTCGGACGGCGTTCTCCAGAAGCTGGCAGTACAGCTCGTAGCCGACCGCTTCCATGTGCCCGCTTTGCTCAGAGCCCAGGATGTTGCCGGCTCCTCGAATCTCCAGGTCACGCATCGCGATCTTGAAGCCGGCTCCCAGTTCGCTGAATTCTTCGATCGCCTTCAGCCGCTTCGTCGCCAGCGGAGTCAGCGACTTCCCCTCTTCGAGCAAGAGATAGCAGTACGCCTTGTGCTTGTACCGGCCGACTCGCCCCCGAAGCTGATGCAGGTCGGCAAGTCCATAGTTCTGAGCGTCGTTGATGAAGATCGTGTTCGCGTTCGGGATGTCGATGCCGCTCTCGATGATCGTCGTGCAGACGAAGATGTCGAGCTCGCGATTCACGAACTTGACCATCACCTCTTCCAGTTCGTGCCCCGCCATCTGCCCGTGACCGATGCCGATCCGCGCCTCCGGCACGATCTTTTGAATCCGATCCGCCATCGACTTGATGTTGTAGACCCGGTTATGCACGAAGAAGACCTGCCCGTTGCGATTCAGCTCTCGCACAATCGCCTGCCGAATCAGATCGCCGTCGAAGCGGCACACGCGCGTCGTCACCGCCATGCGATCCACCGGTGCGGTCGTCAGGTTGCTGATGTCCCGAATCCCCAGCAGCGACATGTGCAACGTGCGCGGAATCGGCGTCGCGGAAAGCGTCAGCACATCCACCTCCAGCCGCAGGTGTTTCAAAACCTCTTTGTGCTCGACCCCGAAGCGTTGCTCTTCGTCGATCACCAGCAGGCCGAGGTCTTTGAACCGCACATCCGGTGACACCAGCCGATGCGTCCCGACCAGCAAGTCGATCGTGCCGTTCGCCGCACCCTCGATGATTTTCTTCTGCTCACCCTTCGTCTTGAACCGCGAGATCCCTTCGACGGTGATCGGGAACTCGGCCATCCGTTCCGTGAATGTCCGGAAATGCTGCTCGGCGAGCACCGTCGTCGGCACGAGCACCGCGACTTGCTTGCCGGCGTCGATGACTTTGAATGCGGCCCGCAGCGCGACCTCAGTCTTGCCGTAACCGACGTCACCGCAGATCAGCCGATCCATCGGCCGTGCGCGTTCGAGATCCCCCTTGCAGTCCTCAATCGCGTTGAGCTGATCCGGCGTCTCTTCATACGGAAACGCCGCATCGAACTCCTTCACCATGTGCGAGTCCGCCGGATACGCGAACCCCGGCTTCGTCTCGCGCGCCGCTTGCAGCAAGATCATGTCCGTCGCGAGATCCGCAACCGCATCCGCCACCTTCTGCTTCCGCTTCGCCCACGACGTCCCACCAATCGTGCTCAGTTCCGGCGACGAGCGCTGCCCACCGACGTACTTCTGCACGAGATGAATCAGCGACACCGGCACATAGATCAGCACGCGGTTCGCGAACTCCAAGGTGAGATGCTCCTCAGTCGCGTCCCCCTTCTCCATCAGCTTCATTCCGCGATACCGAGCAATCCCGTGCGAGAGATGCACGACGACATCCCCTTCATTCAGCTCGAGAAAACTATCAATCGCCCGCGTCTCAACCTTCCGCCGCCGCTTCGTTTCGCGCGCGATCGTCGCCCGCCCGAACAACTCATGATCGCTGAGCACAATGACCCGCTCAGCAACCAGCCGAAAGCCCTTGTTGACCCGGCCGACGCAGAGCATGACGCGATCGGCGAGCACCATGTTCTGCCCGGCCGAAAGCCGATCGCCGTCAGCCGACAGCCGTGATACTGTTTTCTCGGGCGACGGAAAAACGGTATCACGGCTGTCGGCCAGCGGCTCACGGCCAGCGGCCGAACGAGTTTCCGACAACAATTCCGCCAACCGTTCGCGTTCCCCCTCGTTGTGACACGCGATCAAGACTTGCTCGTCGCGGCCAACAACCGTCGCCAGTTCGTTCATCACTTCATGCTTCGGCCCGCTGAACCGCTCAATCGACTCGACCTGCAAATGGCATGAGGTCTCGAACGAATCCGCCGCAATCGGCGCGATGGTCACATTCGCGAAGTCGGTCAGCCGAGCGATCACTTGTGCGATCTCAGCCAGACCAGTGGTCTCACTGAGCCGCTCGCGATACAGCCGCGCCTCGTCAATCAGTTCGGGCAATTCAATGATCGCGACCCAACTGCCAGCCGGAAGATGAGCCGCCAAAAGGGGTCGGGAGTCTTTTTCAGAGCGGCCTATCATTTCAATTTGAGAGTCGTGCGACGAAGGGCCGCTCTGAAAAAGACTCCCGACCCCGTTGCTCGCCAGCGCCGTCACGCTGACCTCGCTCAGCGTCTCAATCGTCCGCTGCGATTCGACATCAAACCGCCGCAGCGATTCGAGTTCATCGCCAAAGAACTCCAACCGCAGCGGGTCTTCCGAGTCCGACGGGAAGATATCCACAATCCCGCCATGCACGCTGACCTCGCCGGGCAACTCGACCGCCGGAACACGTTCAAAGCCTCGCTCGATCAACCAGCGCAGCAACTCTTCGACATCAACGTCGCTACCGACTCGCATCGTGCGGGATGAGGCGGCGATCTCATCGCGTCCCGGAACCGGCTGCATCAGCGCCGGCCCGCTGGTCACGATCACGCGCGGCGGCTTGTCGGACGCCAGCGCCCGCAGCACGCGCAGCCGAGCACCACCCACCGCATCCATCGCCGAGCCATCCGGCGGCCAACTCTCCCACGCCGGAAAGATCGCCGGGACTTCACCGAGAAAGTTGTAAACATCATCCGCGAACTCATCGACATCGTGCATCCGAGGCAACACGACGACCAGCGGCTTCTCGTTCTCAACCTGCTGAGCCAACGCCGCGACAACTAACCCGGCCGACGAACCCCAAGCCCCATCAATCGCTCCCGCTTCCCCTCGTTTCAGCGCGGCAATCACCGCCGCAAACGACGCCTGCTTGGGCAACAACGCGGGCAGCTCGCGCAGGGTTATCCCCTGGCGATTCACTTTCGGCGAGTCGTCCTTCCGTCGAGGCTTCGGCATCAGCCACTTTTGTAGGATGGGCACTCCTGCCCGTCCATGCGGCGAAAGGTCTTGGACTTCGCATGCACCGCATCTCGCCGGATCAGCCATTCGTCAACAAAGAAGTGCGAGTCGATCAACGCTTGCAGAATCGGACAGTCGGCTGACGGCGAAATCGTCAACGTGTCCGTCGATAAAAACGGATACGCTTGCGTCTCCCCTTCGATCTTGGCGAAGAACAATCGCCCCGAAGGGTTCTTCTCGCGAGTGCCTCTCGGCAAAAAAATCGGCCCAGCAAAACCTTCGATGCCGTTGCGAGACAGCGCTCGGCGCGAGTCTCCCGACATGACGGCGCTGAAAATCGATTGACCCTCCAGACTGAGTCGCATCGCAGCCGGCAACCCGACATCCACGTCGATCGTCCCGTGGCGGTACGGCGTGGAAAACCAAGTCCGCTCCGACCACGCGAAGAACCGCGACGAGTTGAATGCCTGAACCAAGAACGCCGCGTCCGATCCCTCGCTCGCGTCAGGCCGGTGAACGAACACCGAAAAGCTCAGTTCCCGAAACCGCACGCCGAAGAACTTCGAGTCACACGCCACCACCAACACGCGCGCCCGGCCTGCGTGTTCCACCGGAGTCAAACCCTCGCCCCTGAGCCCAACGCCGTTAAGTATTTTTACATAGCGAGCGTTAGGTGCTGTTTGAGTTGGAGTTTGTGTTGTCGTGTGGCGGCGATGATGTTTGGTTTTCCGGCGTGAGGCTTGTCTTTGTTGTCGGGACGGTAGCGTGCTTGTTTGGATTTCTTGGTGCGTTCGTAGTGGTCGGTGACGGCATGACGCAGTTTCGATTTCAAGCTGGTGCCTTGGGCGGGGATCTCCGACCACGAGTGGAACACGTCGCGGATGGCGTGGATCGCCAAAGCCGCGCTGCTGTGCGTGGGCGGTTGCCCGATCGCGATCTGCTCCTTCACCGCGAACAACTGGATCATCCACAGCCCCAACAGCGACCAATCCAATTCGCACAACGCACGCTCCGGTGTTTTGCTGCGCAGCTTGCTGCGACCGAAGGTTTGTTTGATCGTGCGGAATTGCAGTTCGATGCCCCACCGCAATTGATACAACTGACGCGCCGTCTCGCCCGACAGTTCTTTCGGGTTGAGAACGCTCGTGACCAAGTAGATCGGCGTGCGACCGAACTTCATGGTGATCAAGCGCAGGACCAGCGGCGGTTGTTTTTTGCGAGCCGCTTTGGTCGGCCAGCAGTAGACGATGCCGTGCGACTCGCGCGCGTAGCCGAGATTCTTCAGCAGCGTGACGTTGCTTCCGACACGCATCAGGAAGTGATGCCCCTGGTCCACGATCGACCTCCAGAAGTCGTAGCCCACGAAGCCCGCGTCGCCGCAAAACAGCGTTTTCCACGGGAATCTCTCGGTTTTCAACAGCTCTTGAAAATGCGCTCGCTCGCTGGAATTCGACGGCCCGGTGCGCCAGCACCACAGCAATCGCAGTCCCATGTGCCACACCAGTGTCAACCAGATTTGCGGTTTGACCGGCTGCGACTTCTTCTTCCGTTGTGCCACGCCGTTCTTCCGGCGCTTCTTCGCACGGTGCTTGGCACTGGCGCTGCGACCATAGTTCGCGGCACAAAACGCCTGCTCGTTGGGAGCCGTTCGCGGCGTGCTGACGCGCGAGCCATCGACGGCCAACGGCAGCCAGCCGCCCACTCGCCAATACTCGCCGCCATGCCGCTCCATCAGGCCCTGCATCCGAGCCCACAACAACGGCAACAACTGGCCGGTGACCGTGACCAAGGCTCCGGTCAGTCCTTGATAACTGCTGAGGGCCGCTCGCCCCAACATCTTCAACGACCAGGAGTGAGCCTCCGCAAACGCCCCCGTGAGCGTCGCGTGGTCGGACCACACCCACAACACCGCCAAGATGATCAAGTCGCACACCAGCCATGTCGTATTGCCATGAAACTTCAAGTTCTGGAAACTCTTCTCGCTCACGATCCAGGTCACCGCCGACCGCAGCGTCTCGCCGTTGACCTGTTGTTTTGCCGGCTTCCGACCACTCGTGGCCTTCGCCGTCTTCTTCCGCCGATGTCCCTGTTTGATGTGTTTCATCTCAGCCAGACTCCTTTCAAGCTGAAGCGTTTTCAGTTTGGGTTAATGGGGGAGTCTGGCTTTTTTCATATTCTCCAATTCACGTAAACCTCGGATTTCCTCGTTTCAAAATACTTAACGGCGTTGCCGCCGAGGGTTGCGGACGGTGGCCTCGATTTCGTGAGCATCTTCTGGCACAGCTCAGTCTCCCCTCGAATTGTGTGGAGACCCAAACTGGGACAGGATCGCATCGGCAATATCGACGCTGCGCCAATTCAATGGCTGTGCCTCCAATTGCCGTGCCATCGCCGCGTCCGTCTTGGCTAGGTGCTCGCGAACCTCCGGCGTCGACATGAAGGACTCGATAATCAGCTCGTCCGTGGACTTCCGAGGCTCGTAAGTGATCGCGCCAACTGAGACATTTGCATCGGTGATCACAGTCGCGCATTTGTCTGAGATCGCGGATGGCAGACTCTCCATTTGTGCCGTGCTGGCCATGAAGCATGCCACCTGCTGATCGCCGTGCGCGACGTTTTGCTGTTGCACCACGGTCACCTGCTTCGCCACGACTGGCGAGCGAAACTCTTTCAAAGCGAGAGCCAGCTTCCGCGTCTCACCAAGGTATTTCGCGGAAGCGTTGTGATAGACCTCGGCCACTTGTGGAGATTGGCCTTCCGCCTTGGACATCAGCCGTGCGGCCTGGACGTGTGCCAGCATGGCCCCATCGACCAAGATTTGCTCCATCGGATTGTTCACGACGCCAGCATCCACCCGAATTTGCTCGAACGCCCGAATGTGCGATTCCGCCGAAACTGTGCTCAGGTTTGTACTGGTGGTCATGGACTCGAACTGCGAGATACCCGCGAGGCCGAACCGCAGGATCTGAATTCCCTTTTGCAAGTCGTGAACGATCAGAGGTTGCGGCGTCGCCTGCACCTCGTCTCCTAGTCATCTTCATCATCAAACGGCATGCCGGGATCGGTTAGTTGTGTCATGGTGTCCTTTCCTTGTCTGGTCAAATCCATTCGCCCGCCTGTCTGCGATGACCCTCAGCTAAACCAGCAGTTCAACCAAGCTGATCGCGACGGCAGCCACATTACTAATTTTCTGGACGCACAGGTAAGTGCTCTTTTAGTGACAAGTGAAAAGCAGGCGGAGCGACCACTCGCCGTGATCAGTGTGAGCTAAATCGAGAGACGAAACCGGGCATATCAACTTGAAGCCCCCCCCCGGCTTAGCCGCCGGACATCTGCGGATCGCCTTCAGCGAACTGTGCGCACGTCGTTCTCACCCACCGTCACTGCGAGGAGAGTCTCATGCCCATACTTGTTCTGCGAACAGCAACGTCTGACACCCACTGCGAAGACCTCTACGGCTGCGACTGCGCGGTCATGCGCAACGGCAGATCGTTCTTTCCACAGGCTTTGCCGAATGGCTGTCCGTGACTGGCGTTGTTCGGACGAGCTTTTGATCGTCGGAATCAACGCGGGACTCAACGACAACTGATGCATGCCCGTGCCGAGCTGCAACAGGAACGCACGCGGGCGGCCGGCCAACTCGCCGCAAAGCGCCACTGGTTTTCCGGCGGCGTTGAGAGTCGGCCATGTCATACGTGATATCGCACTTTGCCGGCGACGATAACCAGATGCGCTCGGCCTTTGACTTCCCAGCCGGAGAACGGGGAGTTGCGTCCCTTCGAGCGGAACTTCGTCGGGTCGATTCTCCAGGCGGTGGTCGGGTCGATGATCGTGATATCGGCGTCGTGGCCGGATTTCAGCGTTCCCTTCTGGATGCCCAGGATCGTCGCCGGATTGATCGTCAGCTTGGCGATCAACTTGGCCCAGGTCAGGTGCCCCGGCTCGATGAGCGTCTTCACGCAGATCGGCAACAGCGTTTCGAGTCCCACGACTCCAGCGGGAGCACTGTCGAGTTCGTTCTGCTTCTTCTCGTCGGCGAACGGCTGATGGTCAGAGCAGATGACGTCGATTGTCCCGTCGCGTAGCCCTTCGATCAGCGCGTCGATGTGTTCCTTCGTCCGCAACGGCGGATCGACTTTGAAATTCGATTCGTAGTTTTGCAGAGCCGAATCATGTAGCGCGAGGTGGTGCGGAGTGACTTCGGCGGTCACGCGGAGACCTTTGGCCTTCGCGCGGCGCACTTGATCGACCGCTCCGGCTGTCGAGAGGGTCATCAAGTGGACGTGTCCGCCGGTCATCTCGGCCAGCGCGATGTCGCGGGCCACCATGATGACCTCGGCCCCGGCCGGGATGCCGCGCAGGCCCAGCAGCATCGAGTGATATCCCTCGTGCATGATCCCTTTGGCCGCGAGCTCCGGGACTTGCGGATGATTGAAGATCGGCCGTCCGAACATGCGGGTGTATTCGAGCGCTCGCCGCATGATCTCGGCATTGGCGACGGTGCGCTTGCCGTCCGTGAAACCGACTGCTCCCCCTTCGACGAGCTGCCCGATCTCGGCCAGTTCTTCGCCGTCGTTGTTCTTCGTGACGGCTCCCAGCGGGAAGACGTTGCAGTGCCCGGCCCGCTCGCTTTGCAGTTGGACAAACTCCGCCGCAGCGCGGTTGTCGACAACCGGCGAGGTATCAGGCATGCATGCCACCGAAGTCATCCCACCCGCGAGCGCCGCCGCCGTGCCCGATTCAATCGTCTCGTCTTTCTCATCGCCTGGTTCGCGCAACGACACATG
Source organism: Planctomyces sp. SH-PL62 (assembly GCA_945905295.1). Taxonomy (GTDB): domain Bacteria; phylum Planctomycetota; class Planctomycetia; order Planctomycetales; family Planctomycetaceae; genus SXKJ01. The sequence goes on from CAMDPX010000024.1 coordinate 9,782, forward strand.
AATGTCGATCAGCCCCGGACAGACCAGCAAGCCGGTCGCGTCGATGACGTGATCGGCGACCGACGCGCCCGTGTCGATCCCTTCGATGCGGTCGTTCCGCAAAAACAGACTGCCCACCCGGTCAATGTTTTGACTGGGATCGATGATGCGTCCGCCGCGAATCAGTGTGGTGCTCATCGGACTTTCGCTGGTGACAGTTTCGTGACTTCGTAGCCTGACTCTCCGAGGCTGTGAAAGAATTGGCAGCTGAACTCGCCAGAGTTCAGTTTTCTCGGCGAATTCTAAAGTCTGGCGACTTCAGCTACCCAAACCTTCACAGACTCTCCGAGTCGGGATCTTTCGCTGCTTCCCCGACTCGGAGAGTCGGGCTACGTTCCAGAGGACTCTTCTTGCCTTCGATTGTTCAACAGATACAAGCACGCCATGCGGATCATCAAGCCGTTGGTCACTTGATCGAGAATGACTGAGTGCGGGCCATCGGCGACTTCAGGAGTGATTTCGACTCCGCGATTGATCGGGCCGGGGGCGAGGATCAGAACGTCCGATTTCGCTCGGCGGATGCGGTCGCCGTTCATGCCGAAGAAATGCGCGTACTCGCGAATCGACGGGAAGAACGCGGATCGCTGCCGCTCGAATTGAATCCGCAGCAGGTTGATGCAGTCGCATTGGCCGAGGATCTCGTCGAGATTGTTCGAGACCTCAACACCCAGCCGTTCGACATGCTCCGGGATCAACGTGGAGGGGCCGCAGACGATGACCCGCGCGCCGAGCTTCTTCAGGCCCCAGATGTTCGACCGAGCGACGCGGCTGTGCAGGATGTCGCCGACGAGAGCGACCGTCAGCCCCGCGATTTTCTGGCGACGTTCGCGAATCGTGAAGATGTCGAGCAGTCCTTGCGTCGGATGCTCGTGCGTGCCGTCCCCCGCATTGAGGACACTCGCCTTCAGCAGCTTCGACAACAGATGCGGCGAGCCGGACGTGCTGTGCCGGACGACGACTTGATCGACTCCCATCGCCTCGATGTTCTGAGCGGTGTCGTAAAACGTCTCCCCCTTCGAGAGGCTGCTGGTCGAGGCGGTGAAGTCGACGGTATCCGCGCTCAGCCGTTTGGCGGCGAGGCTGAAGCTCGTCCGTGTGCGAGTGGACGGCTCGAAGAAAAGATTCGCGACGACCGTCCCTTTCAGGGCGGTGAGTTTCGTTTCGCCCTCGGCCGCGAGCCGTTTGAACTCAGCGGCCTGATCCAAAATGAGCGAAATCTCGTCGGCGGAAAGCTCTTCCAAGCCGAGCAGATGTTTCTTGGTCCAACGTACCCCGGCAGCCGAAGCGGTCACGGTGGTCATGGGCGTTCGAGTCCAACGAAAGGCAAAGATCGAAGTTGGGCCGGATCGTACCAACGTGGGGCAGGTTTTCAACCTGCCCGACGGAACACTGAGTTGATCGTCGGCACGTTGAAAACGTGCCCCACGTCGATTACGGAAACTCCACGCCGATCCGTTCGATGGATTGCCCGTCAACCTCGATGTTTGAGGCTGACGTCTTGATGTCAGGCACTGAACGTGACTGGACGTGCTGCGATTCGGGCAATGTGCCGTTGGCGACTTGTTCGGACTTGATCCGTCCGACAGCGTGCCCGCCTAAAATGCTGGCGAAGTATGTGCCGTAGCCGCCGAAGACTCCGCCGAACGCGCCGCCGACATACGTGCCGTACGCCGGATACAGAATCTCATAGGCGTCTCGCTGAGTTTGTTCGTCCGACTCCGTCAGCAGATAGCCGAGCGCATCGTTGGTTGCCTTGGCCTCGTGATACAGCGGAACTCCGGGAATCAAATACGCCGCCGCATACGTCCATTTCCATTCGCGCTGCGCGAAGTCCTTCGAGTGCCCCGCCTCATGGACCGCGACCGCCGGGACGTCGGAATAAACGTGGACCGTATTCGTGAAGGGATTGAAGTGATCGCCGCCGAAGACTCGGCCGGGGAAGACTGTCTCTCCCAAGACGCTGAGCGTGCCAAGCGTGTAACGCCAGCCGGCTCCAACGGAGTCGTTTGCTTTCAGACGCCGCCAGTCATCGCCGGGGCGATACTGATTGAGCCGCACCTTGACCGACGTCAGCTCATTCTTCGCGAGATAATCCGCGATCGCCGACTCGGTCTGCGATCCGATCCGGTGATTCCCGATCCGTCGATCCCAAAGAATGATTTTGTCGGGAATGCTCCAGACCCAACCAACGTTATCCAGAACTTTGTGCGGCTCGCCACGCTCGATCTGCTGAGTGTTACAGGCTTCCAACTCAGGTGATGTGCGATACCGCTGAGCGGCACCATAGGAATACGGTAATGTCGCGCAGCCACTAAACCCGATCAGTGCCAGCACTGCCAATACACAGGCTCGACACGCAAAAGTCGATCGCTCAATCGCCGATGATTTGGGCATGAGAGACTCCACGGCAGGAGATCGAGAACAGCGACCAGACGGGCATTTGAAGAGAAAACTTCCATGCGGCGTGAGCCGTCCGCGGATCGAAGGGGGCGGGTTTCTATCGACTTCGGCTTGGCGGAGGCAATGTGTTCTCTTGGCTTCAAAACTGTGTTCTCTTGGCTTCAAACGGGACTTCAAATCGCCGCCCGCGGCTTGACAACTTGCAATCGCGATGGCACCGTGCATCCGCAGAAATGACGGGCTCGAAGTCACATCGATCCTGTCAGCCGTTCGGCCGCCTGCGATGCGCTCCCTGTTCATCTCACACTTTGACACGCGGAGGTCTGCCATGCACATGAGTGAATTTGACGACGCCTATGACGATCAACAGCGTATTCGTGGTGCAATCCTCGAAACGCCCATCAGCGATCTACCGTTGCGTGATCCAATTTTGGTCAGCGCCTCGTCGACCGTGGCCGACGCGGTGAAGTCCATGAACGACCATCACACCGGTTGCGTGTTGGTGGGCCGTGAGGGCAAGCTGATTGGTATCTTCACCGAGCGCGATGTGCTCACCAAGGACTTCTTCCGCTCGGACAGTCACACGGTGGCGGTCGAAACCGTGATGACCAAGAATCCGGAAACGCTCGAAGCGGACGACAGCATTGCGTTCGCGCTCAACAAGATGAGCGTCGGCGGCTATCGCCACATCCCCATCATGCAAGGTGGCCGACCGGTGGGAGTACTTTCGGTGCGGGACATCGTGGACTTCCTCGTGGACCTCTTCCCCGAAGACGTTCTCAACCTGCCTCCCAGCCCGTCGAACGCTATCACCAATTCAATCGACGGTGGGTAATCCTCGCAGGCTCACCAAAGAGACAGGCGAGCGGGGCGGCGTCAGCCCCCCGGTTCCATAATGAGTTCACCGGGGGGCTGACGCCGCCCCGCTCGCCTTTTTTGTTTCAGCGGTGGCAATCTCAGCCGCCCAGCAAGCCGAGGACGCCGAGTCCATAAAACGTGTACTCGACGTCCGCTTGTTCGTCCCAGCTTGCTCCGCGAAAGCCGCCCGTTGGGAATTCGAGTTGTTGGGTGATGAATGCGGTGATGGCCGCCACGTCCAGCGGTTCCGTCAGACCAAAGTCTTGAGCGACGAGCAGTGTGGTGAACGTCGACAGGCCGTCTGCGAACGGGATGCGTGTGTTGGCTTGAAAGCCACCTTCGTCGCTGCGGACCAGCTTCATGAAATCGCGCAGGTCGGCCGTGAGCTGTTCGTCGGCGAAGCCCAATCGCCGTAACAGCACGGCGGCGGCAACGGTCGGATTCGTGCCGCTGGTTTTCATCGGACCAATCTCGACAAAGCCGCCATCGTCACGCTGCCGGTCAAACAAGAACTGTCCGAGCTTCTTCGGCTTGGGTGGCTGACGGCCGAGCAACTCGTAAGTCATGACTGTCAGGAACGAGTGATACGTGCTGCCGAGCGATCCTTCGGCCGACTTCGCGTAGCCCCCGTCGGGAGTCCGCACGCTTTCGAGCTTGGCGGCAATCTGATCGGGCCAATCCGCCGGCTCATTGGCGAAGAGATCGGGACCGCCAAACGTTTGTGTGACCAGCGCTGAGTACAGCCAACTGATGAGATCCACCACGTGCAGCGAGCGCCAATCAAAGCTGCTGAGGAACCGGCCAACTTGTTGAGCCTCTTCGGCCGAGAGTCCACCGAGCACCGCTAAGCCGCGAACCGCGAAGCCGGTGTAGTAGAGATCGGAATCTCCCTCGCGACCTTTGAATCCACCGTCGCGCAGTTGCCGCGAAAGAATGAATCGCCGATGCCGCTCTCGTCGCTCCGGCTCCAGTCGCGCGAGTCCAGCGGCGACGCGCGTGCCGAGGGAAATGAGGTAAGGGTCGTTCGTCATCGTTCGTTGATCGTTCGTCATGAGTCGCGGTGAGTGTAGCCGTACCGCGACCGTTAGGGAGCGGCCCGCGATGCCGAACCGGGCCGCTCCCTAACGGTCGCGGTACGGCTGTGCCGACCGTCGATCAACGCCTGCCTTGCGTCCGTGCGTCTCACGGCCTCAAATCCGACGCCACCACCGATCTTTCCGCGAGCGCCCGCTGATGTCTGAGCCCGAACTTCCGCATGAGCCTGTCGCGACCAGCGGCGTCGCTTTGGCGGATGATCCCGAACACGCCGGTTCCTTGCGAGAGCTGTTGCGGATCGCGGTCCCGTTGATGATTAGTTCGGGGTCGGTCAGCGTGATGCACCTTGCGAATCGAATGTTTCTGACTTGGCATTCGTTGGACGCCGTGGCGGCAGTGCTGCCGGCGGGGATTCTGCATTGGACGATCATCAGTCTGATTTTCGGGACCGTGCAGTACGCGAACACGTTCGTCGCGCAATACGAAGGAGCCGGCCGGCGCGACCGTGTGGCGACGGCGGTGTGGCAGGGGATCTACCTGGCGGCTGGCGGAGGCGTGTTGGTCAACTTAATCGCGCTGTACGCCGGCCCGCTGTTCAACGCGATCGGCCACGAGCCAGCCATCGCCAAATTGGAGGCCGAGTATTTCGGCACGCTCTGCTTCTCGTCGTTGCCGATGCTGCTGACCGTTGCGATGACTTGTTTCTTCAGCGGACGGGGAAAAACGCGAGTGGTCATGGTGGTCAACGTCGTGGGTGTAACGGTCAATGTTCTCAGCGATTACTTGCTGATCTTCGGCAAGGGGCCGTTCCCAGAGATGGGCATTCGTGGTGCCGGCATTTCGACGGTGCTGGCGCAGACGGTCGAGTGCGTGATGCTGGGGTGGCTGTTCTTTCAAGCGAAGCCGCGTGCGGAATACGGCACGTTGAAAAATCGAGCCTTTGATCGCGAGCTGTTCGCGCGGTTCGTGAAGTTTGGATTTCCTCAGGGCCTGCATTTCTTTCTCGATGTCGCCAGCTTTGCGGTCTTCATGCAGCTCATCGGAAAGCTGGGGAAGACTCAGTTAGCGGCGACCAACCTGGCGTTCAATCTCAACACGCTGGCGTTCATTCCGATGCTCGGCTTGGGGACAGCGGTCTCGACACTGGTCGGGCACCGGATCGGCGAAGGGCGTCCCGAACTGGCGGTTCGCACGACTTGGACCGCGTTCAAACTCTCCGCCGCTTACATGCTGACGTTCGCGGCGATCTATGTGCTGCTGCCGGAGCTGATCCTGCGACCGTACTTCGCCGATTCCAGCGAAGCGGACTCGGCCCCGGTGCGCGATCAAGTGATTGAACTCCTGCGGTTCGTCGCGGTGTATTCGTTCTTCGACGCGATGGGGATCGTGTTCGGATTCGCGATTCGCGGAGCCGGGGATACGCGGTTCGCACTGGTCTTCTCGTGCGTGTCGGCGTGGACGTTGATGGTGCTGCCGACGGTCATCAGTTTGAAATGGTTTGGCGGCGGCCTGAATGCGTGTTGGTGGTTCTGCACGATCTACATCATCGTGCTGGGCTGCGGATTCCTCTCCCGGTTTCTGGCCGGGCACTGGAAGTCGATGCGAGTGATCGAGGCGGCTCCGAAGTAGGTCAGCTTTTCCAGGCTGACCGGTTTTGACATCGGCGTTGTCGAGAACGTTCGGGTCAGGCTAGAAAGCCCGACCTACAAGCAGGAGACTTTACATGTTCGACGTTTTGATTCGGCACGCTACGGTCATTGATGGAACTCGCGCCCCGCGCTTCGTCGCCGACATCGGCATCAACGGAGACCGCATCGACTCGATCGGAGATTTATCCGCCGCCGAGGCGAAGCAGACGATTGACGCGACGGGGTTGGTCGCGGCTCCGGGATTCATCGACGTTCACACGCATGCCGATGGCTGGCTGTTGAAGTCGCCGCACTTGCTGCCCAAGACGCTGCAAGGCTTCACGACCGAGGTGCTGATGTCTGACGGCATCTCGTATGCGCCGGTCACTTCGCAGACGTGGCGGGAGTGGGTCTTTTATCTGCGATCGCTGAATGGTCTGGCGCTCGATGAGTATTCCGGTTGGAATTCGATTTCCGAGTTTCTCGACCGCATCGCCGGGAACAACGTGCAGAACGTGATTGCGCAAGTGCCCTATGCAAACGTCCGCTCGGCCGTCTGTGGCTGGGGGCGACAGCGGCCGGATGATTTTCAGATGCGGTCCATCGTGCGCGACATTCGCCGAGCGATGGAAGAGGGGGCAGTCGGACTCTCGACCGGGCTCGATTACATCGTGCAGTGCTTCGCCACGACCGATGAACTCGTCGAGGCGAGCCGGCCGGTTGCGGAATTCGGCGGGCTGTATGTCACGCACATGCGCTACAAGCTCGGCCTGCTGCCGGCGCTGCGCGAGGCGGTCGAGATCGCGAAGCGTTCCGGAACGAAGTTGCACGTCTCGCACTTGAAAGCGTCGACGCCACAAGCGACCGACGAAGTGCTGGCGTATCTCGACCGCGAGGCGTGCCGTGAGGTCGATCTGTCGTTCGACGTGTATCCGTATCAATCCGGCTCGACGATGCTGAGCTATCTGTTGCCGTATGAAGTCTGGGAATCAGGCCCGATCGCGGCGGTCGAACGGCTGCGCGATCCGATCGTTCGCGAACGCTTCAATCGCGGACTGCACGAACATCGGGTCGAGATCGACAAGATTCACATCGCGTGGGTCGGCAGCAAAGAGAACTCGCGGCATCAAGGGAAGCTGCTGAGCGATTACGTCGAGAGCCGCCACATGTCGCCGGGAGATGCGCTCGCCGATTTGCTGATCGACGAACGACTCGCGGTGTTGCTGGTCGTCAACGAGGGTGCTGACCCGCTGGTCACTCCGTTCCTGCAACATCCCAAGCACATGGTCGGGACCGACGGCATCCTCTGCGGTTGCGTCAGCCCGGTTCGAGCGTCCGACCGGGGCAAACTCGCACCGATCACGAATCCTTCGCCGAATGCGATGAACGCCAACAAGCCGCTGGAAGCGTTGCGCCTCGAAGGCCGACCGCATCCGCGCGTGTTTGGCTCGGCCGGCAGGATACTTGGCCCGCTTGTGCGCGACGTGAAACTGTTCTCGCTGGAAGATGCCGTCCACAAGCTGACCGGTTGGCCGGCGGCTCGCTATGGCTTGAAGCAACGCGGTGAGTTGAAGCCCGGTCACTTTGCGGACGTCGTACTGTTCGATCCGGAAACGATCACAGACCAAGCGACCTACGAAGAACCGTTGCAGCCGACGACTGGAATGCAGGGCGTGTTCGTGAACGGCACGCCGATCATCGAGTCGGGGCAGCCCGTGTCGCCCGACCGCCTGCCGCGCACGTTGCCGGGACGGCATCTGCGCTGCGAGCGGTAGCCGCGTTCGCCAGAACGCGGGTTTGAGACCACACGCACCCGCGTTCTGGCGAAACGCGGCTACAGATACGTCACGCACTCTCAGTCGGCGGAGCGGCTTTCGACTTCGGCCCGCGCGCGCTGATGACCGTCAGCACTTCTTTGGCGTCCACCAGCGTGCGGCGCGAATCGTCGTAAGCGATCATGATTTTCTTGGCGAGAATCTCTTGTGAGATGACGCGGCCTTGTCCGGCTTTCGTGACGACTGTGGCGCCGACCGGGGGCAGCTCACGCTGATATTCCTCGTAGGTGTCGTACTCGTACCGCAGACAGCATTTCAGACGTCCGCAGCGGCCGGAGATCTTGTTCGGATCGAGCGTCGCCTTTTGGACCTTGGCCATTTTCATCGTGACTGGCGGCATCTCGCGCAGGTGCGTGTTGCAGCAGACAGGCTTGCCGCAGTCGCCGTAATCGGCCAGCAGTTTGGCTTCATCGCGAATGCCGATCTGCCGCATTTCGATCCGCAGTTTGAAATGCCCGGCCAAGATGCGGACCAAGTCGCGGAAGTCGATCCGCTTTTCTGAGAGGTAATAGATAATCAATCGCTCTCCGCCGAAGAGCCGTTCGATGTCGATCAACTGCATTTGCAGTTTGCTCTCGGTGATGATCCGCCCGCAGTCGATGAAGTCTTGCCGTTGCGTGGCGATGACTTGATCGCGTTTGCGCAGATCTTCGGCCGTGGCGATTTGCAGAATGCGGCCCGACTCATCGGTACGGCCGAGATACTTCCGGGTTTGCTCGGAGGCAGTCGACAGCACCTCACCGCATTCGACGCCGCGCTCGGAGCGCACGATGACGACCGACCCCCGCGCGATCGGGTCGTCGTTCTTGGCGGAGAACTCGCCGACAATGCGCATGATTCCGTAGCGGACAATGTGGTTGGCCATGTGGTGCCCAAGGGGTCGGGAGTCTTTTTCAGGCCGCGGCGAATTTATTGATTATGTGAAACCGGGAGACGCGGCCTGAAAAAGACTCCCGACCCCTTCGCGTCACGACGCGACCGGGATGCGGACTCGCGGCGGACGAATACTTTTTAACTGCGCGAGTTCCGCGTCGGCGTCGCGCATCGCCCCTTCGGTGCTTTCGTGAGTCATGATGACCAGTGGAACGGTCGGCGGTCCACCCGGTGAGGTGGCCGATTCGGCTTCCTTCTGAATCACCGACGCGATGCTGATGTTGTGCCGACCCAGGATGTCGGCGATGTCGGCCAGTACGTGTGGGCGATCCTCGACGTTGTATCGCAGGTAGAAGCGGCGGCGCACGTCGGTCGCCGGCAACAGCGGCAGCGGCGAATGCTCGCGCCAAATATCGAGCCGCGCGAACGTGAGCTGTGCTCGGCCGACTGCCATGTCGATCAAGTCCGCGACGACGGCCGAAGCGGTCGGCATCTCGCCCGCCCCCGCGCCGGAGTACCACAAGCGTCCGACTGCATCGCCAGTCAGCTCGACCATGTTGAACGCGCCGGAAGTCTTCGCCAGCGGTTCATCCAGTTTGATCAGCGTCGGCTGCACGTGCATTTCGAGTTGTCCGGCGACCAGCCGCGCGGTGGCCAGCAGCTTGACGCGATAGCCGAACCCCGCCGCGTTTCGCAGGTCGGCGAGTTCCAGCTTGTCGATGCCGGATCTTTGAAACGCCAAGACCGGCACCTTCGTCCCGAACGCCAGTTGGCTGAGCAGCACGAGCTTCTGCGCCGCATCGGTCCCATCCACGTCGAGCGTCGGATCGGCCTCGGCATATCCAAGCCGCTGGGCTTCGGCGAGCACATCGGCATACGGCCGCCCCTTCTCGTGCATTTCGGTCAGGATGAAGTTGCTCGTCCCGTTGAGGATTCCCTGGATCGAGATGATCTGGTTGCCGGCCATCGACTGACCAATCGCCGCGATGATCGGAATGCCTCCCGCGACGGCCGCCTCGAACGCAACAGTGCGGCCCAGCTCGCGAGCACGCCGGAAGACTTCGTCGCCGTGTTCGCACAGCAACGCTTTGTTGGCGGTGACAACGTCTTTGCCCGATTCCAGCAGCCGCAGCATGATCGTCCGAGCCGGTTCGAGTCCTCCGACCAGCAGCAACGCGACGTCGATCTCCTTGTCCGCATACACCGCGTCTGGATTGTCGGTGATCATCCCCTCCGGCAACGTCACCCCGCGCAGTTTTTCGAGATGCTGCACGACCACGCGCCGAATCTCGATGGGGCGGCCGGCTCGACGAACAATCCGCTCGGCCTGAGCGGTCAAGATCCGGGCGACGCCGGTCCCGACGGTCCCCATTCCAATCAAAGCGACACGTAACGGAGCTGTCGGCATGAGCTTCACCAACCAACGAGGATCCCAGCAAGAATCTGGATTGAGAACGATTACAGACGTGATTCAACCACCTTCGCTGAGTTTGGTCGTCTCCGCCTGTTGACGCAAGGGGCGAGATTCTCATCAGGAGCGGGCAATGTTTTGACGTCGTCCATGCAGGAATCTTGGCTTCATTGGTGAGACTTCTCGATCACGATTGCGAATCCTCGCTCTGCGTGGGAAAGAGCCCGACGAATGAAAGGAGACGACGAATGCTTCACTCGTCGTGACACATTCGTCGTCTCCTTTCATTCGTCGGGCTCATCATCCTGTTCGTTGATGAGGGCAACGCTGAGGATTGAGATGCCTATGGCTCGGTGTAATCCGCTCGCGACCTGTGATGTTTCTCGGTAGCCGGGCTCTCCGAATCGGGAGTCTTCCTGCACGCCCCGGCTCGGAGAGTCAGGCTACGGACTCATCGGATTGCTTCTCTTCGGAAAAGCGCACAGTTTCGCTAGCAAAATTAACCCAAGAATTGATCCCTGCCCTTGAGCCGGATGGTCGCCTCGCACCTCGACGAACTGCACGACCCCTCTGCTCGGTAGTGGGTCAGTCTAATCAAAGTCGCGACGCGGATTCGTCCGCTGGATGTTGACACGCTTTCGGATGCGGTCATGCTTTGAGCATCATGGCAAAAGCAAAACGTCCCCGCGACATCAACCAACTGGCCAAGGCGATTGTGGACATAGCCACCGGCGAGACGCCAGCCATACAGCCAGACGACAGCGGCAAGAATCCCGCCGCAGTCGCGCTTGGGCGGCTTGGCGGGTTGAAAGGTGGCAAGGCGCGGGCCGAGAGCCTCAACAAGCAGCAGCGGTCTGAGATCGCCAAGAAGGCGGCTGCGGCACGCTGGAAGTCACAATAAATTCCGCTTGATTCGCCAACCAGCAAGGGCGTTTCCGAAATGCTTCGCGATCCGACTTTGGATGGCAGCTAATTCGGTTATTTGGCGTTGAGAATTTACGAACCCTTCGATTTCACTTGCCTGTTCAACAGCCCACTTCGATCGAATTTGCTCGCCAGCAGGTTTGTTTAGTAATTCATAGTCTGCTTGGTGACGCCACGATTTCAAGTCAGCCAGTCGATGACCTGCTTCCTTTAGTGTGAGGTCATCTGAAAACCCTAATGCCCAGGGAACGGTCTCATGTTTCTTCGGGTTGGCTGGAATCTCCAGTTGAAGCCTGCTGGTCAAAAATTCTAAGCAATGGTGCATTGCGCCATAGTACGCGCGGCTGACGCTTGATCGCCAAGTTGGCTCGGCTGATCCTGTAGCCACGCACCACGCCCCAGCGATACGGATAAATTCCCTACCCTGCATCTTGGACTTCCAAGTCGAGGACGACGCTGCCGGGCATCAGTGATGGGAAAAACTCACTCAGTCGTTGATACCAGATTGACATCAACGGCGAACAATCGACGTTCGTGTTGACGATTACCTTAACAACCAAGCGTGATGACTGCGTGACGCTGAATTCGTCTATTTCCTCGGCCACTCGTACTTTTTCGCCGAAAATCTCTCTCGCCAACTCATCAATCTGCTCTATGAACTCGTTCGGAAATTCTTCACCAGGTTTAGCGGGGGCCTGCTGCGATGCCACCTTCGCCTCTAGGGCCTGTAAACGGTCCTTCAAGGCGTTAAGTGTTTCTTGGTCGATAACCACATACTTGCTAGATAAGTTAAGAAGTTTGCGATTTTGCTGCTGCGCAACCACAGCGTTTGCAACCTGTTTTACTCGCAGCGACGAAGCTGACTTCTTAGGCCCGTGGCAGACAAACGTGTGTGGCCTCTCAGCTTCAAGACCCCAAACGACAACGTCGCGTCCTTCTCCTTCGATTGTTGCGCATCCAAAGCGGTCGCTTCGACGCGAGTCTTGCTTCAGGCCGCCCCTCATTGCTTCTTTAACTCTGTTGTGCTGAAACATCCGCCCCTCCCGTCGCTTGTTTAACTTGGTGTTGCTTAGCGAGTACGAACCTGTCGAACACGTTCGACAGTCGAGTTGCAGAATCGCAAAAGAGATTCTCTGAGAAAGTCGTTACTCCATTTCCGTCAATCGAAATAGAAAAGAAAGCTGCCTCGTCTTCTTCATTGAATCGCAGCGTGAAACTAAGTTCATCAGCTTCCTCAATGCCAAGCGCAAATGTACCGCGAGTCAAGTACGCATCATCAAAATCCATGCCAACAATTGGGCCTAAAATGCTTCCAATTGCAATCTGCGCTACTCCAATCCGAAATCCAGCATTTGACTCAGAATTTATCACTTCTCTGTCACCGAGGGCCGCAAACAACATCGCGCTAATTTCAGCGAGATCTGAGTTCGGAGTGGGCAATTCGTTGTCAAATAGCTCTGATGCAACAAAATCGACGTGAACATGCACGACGGATTCGCCAGATTTGCCCGCCAGAGTTGATGGTTCGATTACACACCGTGCGAATACGAGTGATCCGAAGACATCAAACGATGCAATTCTCTCTCCTCGAATTGAATCAATGTTTGGGACATCGTCTCTTTTTAGATGCCAGCAATTGCCGAGACGGCGAAGATATGAGCTAGAGAGGTTTGGTGGTTGAATTGACATAACTAATTGTAACGACGCATTTAATGGCGTCAATAGGCGGTTAGAGCTGGGCATTGAGACTCGGCCGCCATGCCTGTTTCCCAGAAAATGACGAACAACGGAAAACTTCGCAGGGTTACAAATGGTTCGACATTGTGCCGAGCGTCGATTGAGAATTCCACCAACAAAATCAAGAAGTCATTTGCCAATCCAAGAGCGGTCAAGCATAATGGTTAGTATGAAAACACTGACCACCCAAAAGCGTTGCCAAGTCGTCGCGGCCTTAGTCGAGGGAAACAGCATCCGCTCGACCGTTCGGATGACTGGCGTGTCCAAGAACACTGTGACCAAGTTGCTGGTCGATCTCGGCTGTGTTTGCACCGAGTTTCAGGACAAAGCCCTCCGCAACTTGGGCTGCAAACGTCTTGAGTTGGACGAAATCTGGTCATTCGTCGGAATGAAGGACAAGCAAGTCCCGGCCGAGCGCAAGGGCGAGTTCGGCGTTGGCGACGTTTGGACTTGGGTTGCGATTGATCCTGTAAGCAAGCTGATTCCGAGTTGGCTGGTCGGCAATCGTGATGGCGAGTGTGCGCGAGCGTTCGTTGATGACTTGGCTTCACGTCTCGCGAACCGCGTCCAACTGACGACCGATGGCCTCAAGTCGTACATCGACGCGGTAGACAACGCCTTCCCGGATCGTGGCGTCGATTACGCGATGCTGGTGAAGGTCTACGGTCAGACCGAAGCGGAAGGCAACCGCCGATACAGCCCGGCCGAGTGTCTCGGATGCGAGCGCCACATCATGGTTGGCGATCCCGACCCGAAATACATCTCGACCAGCATCGTCGAGCGCCAAAACCTGACCATGCGAATGAGCATCCGGCGGTTCACACGACTGACCAACGGTTTCAGCAAGAAGGTCGAGAACCACACTCACGCGGTCGCTTTGCACTTCATGCACTACAACTTCTGCCGAATGCACCAATCGCTGCGGATGACTCCCGCGATGAAAGCCGGAGTGACTGACCGCAAGTGGGGCATCGAAGACATCGTCGCGTTGCTGCCGGAGTTGAAATACAACACGCGACCGAAAAAACAGGCTTCCTGATTAGACTGACCCACTACCCTCTGCTCCGGCTAACGTCGTCGTATCCTGACTCTCACCCCTGCTGCCGATACACTCCGCCGCATGTCGTACCGTCGGTTAAAACGTCTGCTGGGCGAGACCAACTTTGAGCTGAAGGTCTTGGTGCTGTTTGGCACCGGCCTGACGGTGCTCGCGGTCGCGACGTTCTTTTTGTACCGCTCGCAGACGACGAAATTGCTGGACCGGACGACACGCTCGACGGCGCGATCGCTGGCGGCGGCCCAGGTGCTCAAGACACACTGGAAATGGGATGCCACGAATAAGAAGCTCGAAGGGATCATCGACGAACTGAACATTGAGGTGCAGCCGGAAGACCTCCGCGCTCTCAAAGGCGAGCTGTTTCATGCCGAGGCGTCGACGGCCGGAGCGGATCACCGGTTTCGGCCGATCGAGGATCGCGATTGGGACGCTTGGGAAAAGCTCCGGACTGGCGAGAAAAAAGAGGTCGTCAAAGAGATCGGAGGCAAAGTCAACCAGTACGAGTATTACGCCGCGGTGTATGCGTCGAAGTCCTGCTTCGCCTGCCACAACCATGAGGCCCTTGAATTCAGCGTCGATGCCGAAGGCAACGAAATCAAACGCGAGATTGGCGACTTTTTAGGAGTGGCGAAAATTACGCTGCCGCTCGACCGCGTGCAGTCCTCGCTGGCCCGCACGAACGCCTTCGTGATCTCGGCCGAGTTGCTGAAGGTGGTGCTGGCGATCGTCGCTATTTATCTGGTGTTGCGGTACGTCGTGACGAAGCCGGTCATGCACTTGAAGCGAGTTAGCGACGCGATCGCCCACGGCAAACTCGATATGCGAGCCGACATCCGCACCGGCGACGAATTCGAGGAACTCAGCCATGCGTTCAATCGAATGTTGCGGCACTTGGTCACAGTTCAGGAAGAACTGCGGAGCGTCAACGCGGACCTCGACGGCAAGGTAGATGAATTGGCTCGCGTGAATCTGCGGCTGTACGAGCTCAACAACATCAAGAACGAATTCCTGGCCACGATGAGCCACGAGCTGCGCACGCCGCTCAACAGTATTCTGGGTTTCAGCGACGTGCTGAACACGGCGGACAATCTGTCCGACAAACAGCGGCGCTATGTGGGCAACATCAATATCGCGGGCCGCAATTTGCTGTCGCTGGTCAACGACGTGCTGGACCTCGCCAAGATCGAAAGCGGCAAGATGGAGCTGCACTTGGTCGAGACCTCGCTGGCCGACCTGATCGAACGGCAAACCAGTGCGATGGCTCCGCAGGCCGAAAAGAAGAACATCGAGCTGATTGGGCAAGTCGATCCCGACGTGCCGCGGCTGTTTCAGGATGTCGGCAAGCTGCAACAAATTCTCAATAACCTGTTGTCGAACGCGATCAAGTTCACTCCCGAAGGTGGTCGCGTGCGAGTTCGAGCTGGCTGCCGCGAAGAAACTCGCTTCTTTATCGAAGTTGAAGACACCGGCATCGGTATCCCGCTGGAAGAGCAAGAGCGCATCTTTGAAAAATTCCGTCAGGGCCGTTTGCAGCCCGGCCAGGAGGACGCGCTGACCCGGCAATTCGAGGGGACTGGTCTGGGCCTCTCGATCGTCAAAGAATTGTCCAAACTGCTCGGCGGCGAGATCACGCTGGTCAGCGAGTTCGGCAAAGGGAGCACCTTCACAATCTCGATGCCGTTGCGGCTCGAAGTGGTGGCGACTCCCAGCGAAGACAGCAGTGCCCGAACAGGGACCGCATCGGGATTGAGTCGAGTCAAACCGGAAGAAATTAATCAGCGTGCTGCTTCGCCGACCAAAGCGGTGTGAAGCTGAGGTGAGGAGTCTGCGGTTTTCATGCTCGTCATCCCTGTGTTGGATTTGCTCAATGGTGTGGTCGTGCGCGGCGTGGGCGGACGTCGCGACGAATACCGGCCGGTGGAAAGTGTGCTGACGTCCTCCTCGCAACCGCTGGACGTCGCGCGGGCTTTTCGCGACCGGTTGAGTTTGACCACTTTGTACGTCGCCGATTTGGATGGCATCCTGCGGCAGCAGCCCAACGCCGACGTTTACCAACAACTGGTCGATGATGGCTTTGAGTTATGGATCGACGCGGGAGTCCGCTCCCTCAGCGACGCGAATCGCCTGCTGAGCGTGGGAGCCGCGAAGGTCATTGTCGGTTTGGAAACGGTCCCCGACGCACGACTGCTGGCAACATTGGTGGCCGAGTGCGGCGCGCCGCGGATTATCTTCAGTCTCGACCTTCAAGCGGGACGTCCGATGTTGGGCCACTCGGATTGGCCGGATTCCTCGCCGCTGGGGATTGCTCAAAACGTGGTGAGTCAGGGTCTCACGCAACTGATCGTGCTGGATCTCGCCAGCGTCGGCGAACAACGGGGGCCGAGCACGATCGCGCTGTGTGAATCCATTCGGCGGATCGCGCCAAAAGCTCGCCTCATCACCGGCGGCGGCGTGCGGACCGCCGATGACCTGCCACCTCTGCAAGCCGCGGGGATCGACAGTGTGCTGCTCGCCACAGCGCTGCACAACGGTGCGATCAGTTTCGCGGAGTTGCCAGCGGTTCATTCGCGCTCCATTTGATTCGCGCGGCTCTTAAAGGAGTTGCCGCGCGAATCAAATGGAGCGCGAATGAACCGCATCCGAGCAACCACAATCGGTCACTCGACGTCGTCGTCAGCGGGCGGGGGAAGCGTGTCCGGCAGTTCCGTGAGCGGTTCGACGATCGCGTACTTGCCTTCGGACCAGCGAAACAAATCGATGTGCCGGCAACGCTCGCTGCAAAACGGAAAAAACTCTGACTGGAGAACGCCCTCTCCGACGAGCAGTTTTTTGCAGATGGGACACGTCGGTGGCTTGTTCATTTTTGCTTTCGATTCATTCGCCGCGATTTCATCTCTGATCGAGGCAAGCTGTGCGTATCGACGGGAATGACTTCGGGGCAAAAGTGCAGCCGGTCATGAATCGCCGATTCGATGCGGTCGATCATCGCATGGAATTCGTCAAGCTCGTCGGCGTCCGGAATGCCCATCGTCGTTTCGATCTCGATCTGAAGTTGCGGCATCGAGTCGCGCGTCACGGTTCGGAATTGGAATTCGATCACCTCGGGGAACTCACGCAGGATCGCCTCGATCGCCGTCGGAAAGACGTTGTTGCCGCGAATCGTCAGCATGTCGTCGATGCGGCCGAGGATTCCACCCTTCAGCCGCAAGAGGTTTCTTCCACAAGGACACGGCAACGAATCGAGTTCCACGATATCGCCGGTGCGATAGCGGATCATCGGAGAACCAATGCGGCCGAGATTCGTGATGACGAGTTCGCCGCGAATCGGTGGCGATGAGGGTTGAGATTGACGGCCATCAGCCATCGGCCAACAGCCATCAGCCAGCAGGACATACCCCGTTTCAGGGTCGATGATCTCGGCGATGCACTCGGTTTCGAGGATGTGCAGCCCTCCGGGATTCTCAACGCACTCGGCAGCGAGCGGGCCAACTTCGGTCATCCCCCAATGATCAATGACTCGCGCTCCCCACGCTGCTTCGATCTTGTTTCGGATCGACGGCACACTGCCGCCCGGTTCGCCGGCCACGATCAACAGACGGACGGACTTCAGCATTTCGGAGGCGGTCGAGTTTCCTGGTTGCTTTGCCAAGTCGGCGGCGACCTCGGCCAGACGCAACGCATACGTCGGCGTGCAGCAGACGACGGTGGCCTGGTTCTCTTCAATGAACTTCAGTCGCGCTTCGCTCGACATTCCGCCCCCCGGCAGACAGAGCCGGCCCAGCCGTGCCGCTCCCTCAAACGCCGCCCAGAAGCCGAGGAACGGGCCGAACGAAAACGGAAACGCCAAGCGATCATCCGCTCGCAGGCCGGACATCTCGAAGATCTGTTCCCAACAGCCGAGCATCCATTGCCAGGACTCCGGCGTGTCGAGCCATCGCAATGGCTGCCCCGTCGTACCCGACGTTTGGCAGAATCGCGAATACGTTCCGACTTCAAATGTCAGATTCGATCCATAGGGCGGATGACCTTTGTAGTCCTCGACAAGTTCGGCCTTCGTGGTCAGTGGGAATCTGGAAAGGTCTTCTGGTGCTCGCAGCGAATCGATCGCAGCTTGTGAGAGATCGACACCCGCAGCTTGCCACTTGCTCGTCCAAAAATGGTTCGCGGGGATCAGCCGTTGCAGCAAGCTGCGGAGGCGGTCGGCCTGATGCTGTTGAATCTGTTCGCGGGTCATTCGATGGCCTCCACATTCGGCCGTCATGCTTCTGCAAGCACCTGAATACGTCCTGGTACTGGTTCCGCATGGGACTTGTTCCGAATGGCGTCGGGTTGCTGGGACAGAATCAACTCGGTCAGATCGTTGAAGACAGCCATACGAGCTTCTAATGAGAGCGATCGAAACCACAAGGCTTTCGCTTCCCAGGACTCGTCGGCTCGGTTGTTCGAGATCGAAGGCGCTTCGTTCATTGCTACTCTGCCAGATAATTCAACGTGTAGTACGCCTGCTTGTGCAACAGCGGCAATCCCTCGGCCGATTTCACACCGTCGCAATGCAGTTCGTGGACGTGTCCTTCTTGCAGACCGGCGATCTTCAGGCGGACGCTTTTGCCGTCGGCCGCGACGGTCGCGGATTCGATCGTTGGTGTCGTTTGATCGACTTCGGGACTGCCGTAGCTCGCCTGATAGATGTAGGTGTAGGTCGACATCTTGTACGACTTCACGTCGCCGACCGCCGCGGCGTCCACCGGATGCGTGAAGGTCAGTTCGAAGCCATCGGGCTTCGCGTGCATCTCATGAATTTCAAACGGCACCTTGCCGGACCAGTCGATCCGATCCAGCGAGTGCGGCTTCGGACCACGCGAGCCCCAGCCACGATTGGTTCCGCCGACGAACAGCGAAGCGCTCGGCGACATCAACATGCCCAGGCTACCCGAGCCGATCCCGCTCCGGAACGGGAAGCATGCCCCTTGATAATGCCCTTTGACCTTCTCCAGATAGACGCGCATGACCGTGCTGTCGGACTGATCGCCGACGAACAGTTGATTCACAAATGGCCCAAACTTGCCGGTCGAGTCGAACGCGATCCCGCTCGCCGACTTGCCCATCTTGGGATACGGGAAATAACAAGCTGGCGGTTCGAGTTCAGGGATCTTCTTCGCTTCGGTCATCATGCGGCTCCCGCTTTCCGGCTCCTTCGGCTTCGCGCCGAGCACCGCTTTGACCGCAGGCTCGTCGTACCATTTGAATCCACCAGGATGCCCGACGAACTTGCCCGGCCGCAGATGCTTCAACGCGCAGGCTCCGTTCCACGGTCCTTGATTGTCGGTGTAGAAGACTTCGCCGAGGTGATTGAAGCCGATCCCTCCAGGCGAACGAATGCCGCTGGTTGTCGGAATCATTTTTCCGTCGGGCGAGATCCGCAGGCACCAGCCGCGATACTTGCTGTCGCTGCTGAATGAGCCAGTCAAGCAGAGCACGACCCAGATGTTTCCATCTTTGTCGAACCGCGAGCCGAACGCGTACTCGTGATAATCGCCGTTGATGCCCCAAGAGTCCGAGACCGTCTCGATGAGATCCGCTCGTCCGTCGCCGTTCACGTCCTTCAGCCGAGTCACTTCCGGCCGCTGCGTCGCGTAGATCCAACCGTCCCGATATGCGATACCGAGCACCTCGTGCAGCCCGCTGGCAAACTGCGAGAACTTCGCATCCTTGCCCGTCGCCGAAAACGGCTTGTCGAGCAAATAGATCTCCCCTCGCCGCGTGCTGATCGCCAACTTGCCATCCGGCATGAGATCAACCCCACCCGCCTCCAACACGATGTTGTCGGGGATCACAAACGAAGTGATCGGGAAATAGTCATCCTCGGTTGGCGGCTTGTCGGCAGCGAGAGCCAAGTTCGAGAAGCTCCAAAGGACGATCAAACTCAGCGGCTGGCGAAACATCTTCAACATGAATTACTCCCAAAATTCGACACTCAAACCGGAAAGTCCTTCAAAATCTTTGCGATTGCGTGAAACGAGAGTCGCTTGATGCGCCACACACGTTGCCGCGATTCGCAAATCGTTCGTCGGAGTACGGATGCCGCGCATCCGCCAGTCGCGAAAGACTTCATTGGCGGTTTCATCGTAAGCCAATAATCGCTGCGTGCGTAAGTCGGCGAAGGTTCGTTCAAAAAGCGAGTAAGCCTCTGTGATCGTCACGTTCGCCTTACCGGCCTGGGCCTGCCGGATGACGTCCAAACGGCCGCGAATTACCTCTTCGACCACGACAACCGGAACCGACTGCTCCAAAAATGGGATCGCGATGAGCCGTGTCCAATAGTCTGCACGACCACGCAAGAGATCACTGAGCACGTCGGAATCAAATGCTTTCATTTCGCGGCTTCCTTCTCCGCGTCACGAGCCGCGTAAGCTTGCCGGCAAATCTCTTCCAGCGTCGGGTCGTCGCGGTACTTGCCAAAGAGCGCCATCAGGCCTTGCGGCTCGAGGTCGTAAGTCAGCAATTCGCCACGATTCACCATCTCCTGAATGTCTTTTTGGAGCGCCGCGACAGCGGCCTCGCGAGTCGGACGAACGACTCGCAGTTCGGGATCACCGACGACCGTCGCCGTGAATTGCCCGTTGGTGGGAATCACGCGAATGGAAATGGTCATGGCCTGCTCCTTGAGACTACCAAACGTATTTCACTTCGATCTTTGCCGAACCGTTCTTCAATTCCACCGGCACGAGCAATTCAAACCGGTTTCCGGCTTGGCGGACAACGGGTTGTTTGGAGGAACTCGAAACGATTCGCAGCTTGAGAGTCCCGTCGATCGTGAACCAGCTTTCGGGGCCGGGTTCAATCTTCTGAGCAGTGACCGCTCGGAAGAAGAGATTGTTGAGCGACACCGAATCGCCGGGAGTGACCGTCAATGACAGCGTGCGATCCAGCGACAATTCCTTTCCGTCCTTTGAGTCCTTTCCGTCCTTCCCCTTCCGAATCGCGCGTGGGAGATCTTCGATCGCAACTCGGCCAAACGTGTATTGAAAGATTGGCCGACGAGCATCATCGAAGCGATAGCCTTTGAACTGATAGCCTTGATCACGCGCCGGTTGACTGGGCCACGCGGTGCTCGCGTCGGCCAACACGGCGAACGGAACTTCGGAAGGCAGCGGCAGCACGTTATCGCCGAGCGGATTTTGGAAACCGGGGCCACGCCCGACCCAATGCTTCGAGGCGTCGATGAATTGCCCCTGCCAGATCCAGAGCAATGCGAAGCGGTCGAAGTCGAACGCGAGGTTCACACCTTCGGGATATCCAACACCGAAGCCGCGCGGAGCGGTGATGTTGCCACCATCCGACTTCGGTCCTTGCAGGAAGTTGCGATACAGGATCGGTTCTTTGTCCGGCGTGAGCACGATCGCTTCGCGCACGATTCCGGCGGGGATCGCCGCGCTGCCGCCGTCGGTGAGGTACGCCCAGGTGGCTTGCATCTGCTTTGTCGGACTCGCATCGAGCACCTCTTTGATGATCGCCATGCCGTTCGGCCAGGCATTGGGCATGCGAGTGCCTCGGCGATACGCCTGCGGGTCGGCGAGATACCGATAGTACCAATCTTCTCGCAGCCGCCGGTTCATTGCGTTGAGGTTGATTGCCTGGATGCCGGTTGCGGCATGCTCGTTGAACGGATGGCATTTGACGCAGGACAAGCCTTTGTCGCCGACCAATTGCCGGCCGGCGGACTTCGCTTTTGAGAGCGACTCATCGAAGGCCGGCAGATTCGCGGCCGTCTTGAGGTCCACGGCCGCGAATGTTTTC
The DNA here is from genome assembly GCA_945905295.1 of Planctomyces sp. SH-PL62. Taxonomy (GTDB): domain Bacteria; phylum Planctomycetota; class Planctomycetia; order Planctomycetales; family Planctomycetaceae; genus SXKJ01. Next base: position 31,376 of record CAMDPX010000024.1, read on the forward strand.
GCCAGCGAGCCAGCATGAAACCTCGGCATCCGAGCGTGCATGTAAGGCCGGTCCTTTTGCTTGGGATCGCCTTTCGTGCCGTTCTGCAAAAGATCGGTCAGCGCCTCTTCACGCAGCTTGTCACCAACGCCGTCGAGCGCGGGTGGGATGCGGCCTTCGTCACCCATCTCTGGGATCTGCGTTTCAAAATAGGCGTTGCGAATGGGTTCGACGCCGCCGACTTTGCCACGCTCGTGACAGGCATAGCAATTGAAGCTGAGCAGCGCGTGCGTGATCGTCTCGGCCGGAGTTGATTCGGTCGCGTTGCTCAGCGACTTGAGCGCCTCGGTGGTGGCGGAGCGTTGCAACGGAGTCAGTTGGTAATGCGGCAATCCGCGCGGAACCGTCTCCGCTATGCAACCGCCGGTCGCTCCGAGTTTCGAGAGCGGCTTCGCCTTCAACTCGGCCCCGAGTTGCTCGTTGTCTTCTTTCAGTTGATGACACGAAGCACAACCGAGCGTCGCGAAGAACTTGCGGCCCTTCTCGACTTGCAACGAATCAATCACGAACGGCTTGTCATCGCCATCAGTCGCAACGGGCTTCGGTCGCTCGCGAGCGATTGTGATGAACGCGGCGGCGGACGTGCGCTTAATCCCCTGCCCTTGCATGTCGAGCGTCAGCGTCCACTCGCCGCCCCCTTGGAAGTAATCGACGATGATCTCATGCGGGCCGACATCCAGCGAGACGCGGCCTTCTTTCTCCGAGTGCGGATGTACGCCGCCGTTCTTGACCACTTCTTTGCCGTCGATCAGCAACTGGCTGCCGTCGTCGCTGCCGATCCAGAACTGGTACTGCCCCGGCTTGTCGATTTGCAGGAAGCCGGTGAACCGCATCCCGAAATTGTTCTGTCGTTTGCCGACGGCCAAATCGAGACCGCTGACCGTTCCGGTCGCGATCGGTTTCAGCGCACCAAAGTCCGGCACGTCATTCCAATCCCCTTCAAAGTAGGCGTAATTCATGTTCGGCGGCACCTTGTGCCCCTGAAAGAAATAGGCGGCGATCTCGCGAGCTTCCTTCTCGTTCAAGTTCAGCCCTGGCATCCGACCGCTCGGCCGCACGGCGTGCGGGTCTTGCAAGAATTTCGCGAGGCTCGGCAGCGTGTACTTCGCCGGCAGATTCCCCAGCGGAATGAACGTTTGCGTGACCGGCTTCTTCGGAGCGTCGTCGTCGTCATCGACCAACGCCTGTGCAACTTTCGGGATCGGCCCCGCCGCCTTGCGAGGCATGTGACACGCGACGCATCCGAACCGATGAAAGTGCTGCTCGCCAGCTTTGACCGCAGCGTGCTCGGCCATCGCTTCTTGCGGAGCTCCCGTGGTCGCGAGGAAATGCGTGAGCGCCTCGGCCGCCGCGCTCCGTTCGTTCTCCGGCAGACCGGCCAAAACATCTGGCATCGTTGTCCCCGGCTTCGCCTTCTGAGGATTCGCGAGCAACGCTCGGAGGAAACTCAACCGCACGCGCGAGCCAACTCCATCCAAAATCGGCGACTGCTTCTTCGTGACTTGCTTGGCGGTCGCTCCGTCCGCTTGATGACAGGCGACGCAGCCTAGTTCACCGAGCAGCAGCTTTCCGCCCGTCCCAAAATCCTTGGGAGCGTTGTCTCCCGCCGCCGCGAAGAACCGCTCGAACCCAGCCACGACCGGATGATTCACCAAGGGTTCGGCAAACGGATCGCTGTTCGGCTTGGGGTCCGCAGCCAGCAACGGGGAACTCAACAACCAACCAACCAACAAGCCGCTCCACGAGAATGCGGCGAGACGATGTCTGGGCATGACGGGCAGTCCTTGAGGAAAACAAACACTTGAGGCAGGAATCAATGGGCGGGAATGTGCGGCGAAGTCTAATGTGACGTGCATTCAGCCAACAGCAAGCATTCCGCGAAGTGACCTCAGGCCAACGACCGGAATCGCCAGCAACCGGCAGCGAAAAAGAGCGCCGAGAATCCCAGCAGCACGAGGCAACTTTGCGCGATCACGGCCACGTCAGGCTGAGGATTCGTCATCGCTTCCAGGTAGGCGATCAACGACCACGAGTGCGGAGTGATGACACTGATCTCCTTCATCAACTCCGGCATCCAATCGCGAGGCACAAAGCAGCCGCCGATCCCGGCCGTCGTGATCACGATCAAGTTCGAGTACGACGCGACTTGCGAATCCGTCCGTACGCTGGTCGCGATCAACAGGCCCAGGCTCGTGGCCGCCAGCGACGTGCAAAAAATAATCGGCAACAGCAACAGCGGTTGTTCGCCCCACGTCATGCCGTACGACATCCGGCCGAACACGAACAACGCCGCGCTCTGCAACAGTGAGACCAGCAGATACGGCAACGTCTTGCCAATCAGCAATCCGGCTGGCGTGAGCGGAGCGATTCGGAGTCGCCGCAGCGTGCCGAGGTCTCGCTCGGCGATGAACGAGCGAGCCATCACGTTGACCAGAAAAAACGTGAACATCACCGTGAAACCCGGCACCAACCGATCGTAGATGGTCGCCTTGGCGGAGCGCCCTTCGGCGACGGAAGCTTCTAATTTCACAGACGGTGGTTCGCTCGTCGTCGGTGGATTCGGAGACTCCGCGTCCTCTTCTTCGGCCGCCGCTTCCATGTTTCTGATCAAGACCCGGCCGAGGTTGTGACGCTTCGCGACGGTCGGAAAGACTTCATCCATCGTCAGCGAATACAGGTTGTTCGAGACCAGTTTGCTCACCCAGCTCCACGAGGCTTTCGTTTCAACTTCAACGTCGAGACTGGTCAGCCCCTTCGCGAGTTTTCCCTTGCCGACCTTGCGCGTGAAAAAGTCGCGCAGTTCCAGTTCGTCGATCCGCTTCTGGAACTCCGGCCCGATCGTCAGCGACATCGTTGCTTTGCCGTTGAAGACGTCTCGTTTCGCGGTGACCGTGTCGGGATACGAGATGACTTGAATGTCTCCCTTTTCGGCGAGCTTCGCTTGCAGCCGCTTCGCCAGTTCACCACCGTCTCGATCGACCCACGCCACTTGAATGACTTGATTGCTTGCCCGCCAGCCGAGCAGTTTGCCCGTCGAAAGCCCAATGATGCTGATGAATATCAGCGGCAGGATCAGCAGCACCGCCAGCGAGCGCCGGTCGCGCATCTGCAAACGCAGGTCTTTCCAGGTGAGATGAAACCAGCCCATCAGACGAAGTCCTTCAATCCCGCAACCTGCGGCCAGTCAGTTCCAAGAACAGTCGTTCGAGGTTCGATTGATTCGTTTCGACGGAGACCAGCTCCGACTTCTCCGCATCGAGTACATCGAGCACGCGACGCAGTTCCCCGATGAGTCCGTCGCCAGTCGAATGGCTCTCCGACCGGTGCAGCACGAGCCGTGATTCCTCACCGTTGGACGAGCCGTTCGTTTCGATCAGCCAACTCAATTGCTCGCGCGCCGTCGCCGATAGGCCACGCACTCTCAACGCCAATTCCTGTTGCATTTGGCCGAGCAGTTCATCGAGCCGTCCCATCGCCAAACGGACGCCGTGATCCATGATCGCCACGCGGCTGCAGAGAGCGGAGACCTCTTCCATGTAGTGGCTGGCGTAGATCACAGCCATGCCCCGCGACGCCTCTTGCCGCACGCACTCCAGCAGATGCGACCGGGACTGCGGATCGACGCCGACCGTCGGTTCGTCCAGGATCAACAACTGCGGCCGGTGCATCAGCGCGACACCGAAATTCAGTCGCCGCTTCATCCCTCCGGAGAAGTGTCCCGAATGCCGCTCGGAATGTTCGTTGAGGCCGATCTGATCGAGCACCTCGTCACATCGTTGCCGGAACGCCACGCCACGCATGCCGTACAACTTGCCGAAGAATTCGAGGTTCTCGCGAGCCGACAGCTCCGGATAGATCGCGAGTTCTTGCGGCGCGATCCCCAAGAATCGACGTGCGTCTCGCGGCATCGACTTGAGCGTCCGGCCATCAAAGCGAACGTCACCGGAGTCCGCTTCGAGCAGCCCGGCGATCATCGACATGGTCGTCGTCTTGCCGGCTCCGTTGGGGCCGAGCAGTCCGAAGATTTCTCCCGCCTCGACCGTAAAGCTGACGCCGTCCACGACCCGCGTGCTGCCGTAGCTCTTCCGTAGTTCGACGACTTCCAGGCAGCTCATCAAAGTCTCGCAGTCGCAGCGTTCACATCCCGACGACGAAGGCATGCGTAGTAATCGCGGTTACGGCCGCAGCGATGCCGACTCGCACGTTGTCGTTCACGCGAGAAGGTAGCGACTCCGCAAACGCCGCGACAACCGCCGCCGAAAAGCCACACGTCAATGCGATTGGCCAGCTCGCTTGCGGTTGCGATTCTGCCCAATATGCCAGCGAAGACAGGTAACCCCCGAAGCCCACGAACGCGAGTGTGCCCGCCCAACTCTTTGCCCGGTTCCAGGGAAGTGTCGGTCCGCGAAGCAAAAGCCCGCAGGTCGTCGCCATGCCGTCACCAAACGCCAGCACGCACAACACCAGCATTCCCAGTTCGGCATGTTTCGGAATCAGCAGCAGCGTCGCCAGCACCGACACCGAGTAACCAAACACCGCCGCCAACTCCGACTGCTCACCCTTCCGGCGAATCGTCTTGTAGCGCCACAGCAGCAATGCCGTGATGCCCACAATCAAGCCCGCCGCGATCTTCTGAAACGTCGGCGATAGCGGATCTTTGTGCGGATAAATGTACGACGCGATCGGCAACAGACCGGGACTCATGTGCCAGAGCCGCCGCTTGAGTTCTGTCGCCGACAAATGCCCCGGCAGTTCCAGCCAGCGACGCGGCCGCGCGACTGAGTCGATGCGCAACCGATTCCCCGATGCCGTTTCGTGCCACTGGCCGCTCGACGGCGACGAGGTGTGATTCGCGATTCGCTCGCGATCCGAAGTCTCATTGGCTTGTTGCCGAGACATGATGGCTGCACCGGTTTGAAATGGCGATCCGCGATGACTCATCGCGCGCAACGCCGATGCCTGGAATCATCGGATGGTGCGACGCACAGATATCAGCAAACTCCGCGACCGGCAGAGCCTGCCGGAAAATCGTAGGACGGGCACTCTTGCCCGTCATCCTGTTTCTGATTGAGGGGCAAGAGTGCCCGTCCTACTGCCGTCAGCCGGCGTGGCGGCCGACCTTGTTGATCCGACCATAAACGTCATTGAGAATCCAATGAAACAACACGAGATGGATCGATTCGACCATTCCCATGTCGTCCAACGGCACATGCAGATTGTTCTTCCCCAGCGATTTCAATTTCCCGCCGCCGTAGCCGGTAATTCCCCATGTCCGCAGGTTGTGGCGATTCCCCCACTCGACCGCATTCAAGATGTTCGGGCTGTTGCCGCTGCCACTGATCGCAATCAGCACGTCATCCGGCGACGCAAAGTTCTTGAGTTGTTCGACGAAAATGCGATCAAACCCTTCATCATTGCCCCACGCCAAAATGTACGGCGTGTTGTCGGTCAGACTAAGCACCTTCAATCGCTTAACGCTGTCGTTCGTGAAGTCCTCGCGTCGCAGCGTGCTCTTGCCGAGGTCTTCGCAGAAGTGCGACGAGTTCGACCCGCTTCCGCCGTTCCCGCAGATGAACACAAACCGGCCGTCCTGATACGCCGAATAAATCTCGTCCGCCAACCCAGCCGTTTGGCTGAGATCCAGCCGCCCGAACTCTTCAGCACAGCGAGCGAGATACTGTTGCGGGTTGAGATGCGCTCCGAGCATGACTGAATACTCCTTTGGGCCGACAGCCGTTCGCCGAAAGCCGATAGCCGTGATACCGTTTTTGTGAGTATAGGTGGCGACTCATCGCGACTTGTCGTGATTCGACTGCCGCGTTGCAACTCGAATTCTCGGTCGCGGCATCGCTCAACTCAACAACTCGTGAATCACCTTGCCGTTGTTGACCACTTTCACGGGGCGGCCTTCGGGAGTGTGGAATTCGGCATCGGGGTCGATGCCCAGGCAATGACACATCGTCGCCGTCATGTCCTCCGGACTGCGCGGATCAGCGGCGGGTTTCTCCCCCTTCGGATTCGTCGCTCCGACAATCAAACCGCCACGTACACCGCCGCCGGCCATCAGGATGCAGTTGGACGGGCCCCAGTGGTCGCGGCCAGCGTTGTTGTTGACGCGCGGAGTGCGGCCGAACTCGCCCATCACGACGACCATCGTCTTGCCCAACAGGCTGCGAGTCGCAAGGTCGTTCAGCAACGCCGAAAGCCCCGTGTCGAGTTGCGGCAGCAGTTCGTTCTTCAGCACGCGAAAGTTGTCGTTGTGCGTGTCCCAGTTGGAATGGTCGATGGTCACGCAGCGGACGCCGGACTCGATCAACCGCCGAGCCATCAAGCAGCTTTGTCCCAGCGAGTGCCGGCCGTATTCATTGCGCAACGCTTCGCCTTCGGAATGAATGTCGAACGCCGCCTTTGTGGCCGGCGAAGTAATCAGATCAAACGCCTTGTCGCGAAAAGCGGAGGTCATGCGGGCCTTCGAGTTCGCGGCGACCTCGGCAGATTTTTCAAAGCGATCGACCTGCCGCATCAACGCTCGACGGTCATTTAGCCGCGAGCCATCGACGACGACAGGCGGCACGAGGTCCGGCACGCTGAAGTTCGGAGCATTCGGGTCTGCCTCGACGACAAACGGCGCGGCGACCGAACCGAGGTACGCCGATCCGGCCGACGGGTGCATCTTCGGCAAGCAAACATACGGCGGCACCGCTCCGCGCGGCCCCAGCATTTTCGCGACGACCGAGCCATGCGCCGGTCGCTGATTGTTCGGCACGAGATTCGGATTGAACCCCGGCAGCGGCTGATAGCCAGTCAGCATGTAGTGGTCAGCTCCGCCATGATCCGAATTCGGATGCGTCAACGACCGCAGCAGCGCGAAGTGCTGAGCCTGCTTGGCGAGCAGCGGCAAGTGTTCGCAAATCCGCATTCCCGGCACGGTCGTGTCGATGGAATTGAACTCGCCACGAAATTCCGGCGGCGCGTCCGGCTTCAAATCCAGCGTGTCGATCGTCGACAGCCCACCCTTCAAAAACAAAATGATCAGCGACACATCATCCTTATCCTTCGCGCCCTTGTTTGAGTCCGCGGCCCGTGCTCGACCGGCCAGCAACTCCGGCAGCGAGAGCATTCCGGTCAGAGTGCTCGCGCAGCCGACCTTCAACAAATCACGACGTTGAATGCCGTCACAGAATCGGGCGGAGGAAGCCATATTTAGATTCCCGTTGTTTGGATTACACGAAAAGATCAGACCGTCGCTACTTCTCGCGACCGTAATGTTTCCAATTGCTTCGTCGCAGCTTGGATCAATTCATCATCTTCCATATCCCAAATCGACTCGTGCGCCATCCCGCGAGCCAAGTACGAGAGGTTGACGATCAATTGGCCGAACCGAACGTCGGAACAATGCTCGCACAACTCACGTAAGACCTGGAAAACTTCTTCACGATCTGGGTTTGTCATGGCAATCGTTCTCCCACGGTGGGCCAGTCTCCGACGGGTGTCGGCAAGTCCCCTAAGACATCAATCGGAACCAAGGTTCCCGGCGATAACTTGGCGATGCGAGTCGCTCGCGTCACGCCGTTGAAAATGGCCAATTCTCCGTCTGTTCCTCGATAAATCCAAATTGGCGGCATTCCTGTCGCCGAACGGCCGTAGCGAGCGATTTGCCGTTGGAGTTTGGCTGGGTCTGCTCCCCCGGATCGCGAAGCCGGCAGGTGCAACAACCGAGGGTCAACCCAAACAACTTTTGGATCACTCATTGCCACAGTCTAAGAACAAACTCTTGTGATGCGTAACAACGAAGTTAGTGATTGAACACAAACTCCAACGAATTGAGCAGGCTCCAGGCTAAATCTTCGGCCGCTTGGCGGCGAGTGGATTCGTGATCTTGCAGGTATTTCGTGGCGACCGCCTTTTCGTTGGCGGTTGGCAGGCGGCTTTGGACGGTCAGGTAGAGTTCGTCGATCAAGGCGGAATTGTCGGACGGGTAGCGGCGGACGAGGCGGGCCACGGTCCCCGATTCGTGAGACAGCTTGGATTGCAATTCGGGCGAATTGAGAACATGTAGAACTTGCGAGACGCTCGGTTCGGTGGCCCGTTCGCATTCACAGGCGGTGGCTCGGACGGGGCGGCCGAAGAGTTTCAGGAAGTAATGATTGACCTGGCTGTCCCAGAGTTGGATGGCTCGTGAGCCTTCGGGAACGCCGCTGAATTTCTCCGGGACGCCGGTCGCTTGGCAGACGGCATCGAAGAGGACTTCGGCATCCAGCCGCTTGAGCAACGCTCGTGAATAGTTCTGTTCGTCACGTTCGTTGGTGGCGTTGGGATGCGCGGATCGCTGGTAGGCTCGCGAGACAGTGATCGTGCGGATGAGTTGATGCACATCGAAGCCGGATTCGATGAACCGCGCGGCCAGCGCGTCGAGCAGTTCGGGATTCGTCGGCGGGTTGGTCAGTCGCATGTCATCGACCGGCTCAACGAGACCTCGGCCGAGGAAGTGCGCCCAGACGCGGTTCACCAGGTTCCGCGCGAAGAACGGATTCTTCGGCGAGGTCATCCATTCGGCGAGCAGCTTGCGGCGATCTCCGTCGGGTGATTGCGTGGGCGATGGTTCGCCGAGCGCGTGAGCGAAGACCGTCTCACCGGTGCGTGAATGCTTGGTTGGGCCGGAGTCCTTGGCCAGCAGCATCTCCCCTTGCGGAGTCGGCTTGAACGAGACCTGTGTGAAGAACGCTTCCATGCCGAAGTAATCGGTTTGGCTCCAGCGGTCGAACGGGTGGTGATGGCACTTGGCGCATTCGATGCGCGTGCCGAGCAGCACTTGCGAGATCGTCGCGGCTTGCTCGCCCGACTGCTTGACCGCCTTGAAGACGTAGCCGGCCGGTTGATCCCTCAGCAATCCCTCGGCCGTCAACAACTCGCGAGCGAACCGGTCGAACGGTTTGTTCGTGGCGAAACTGTCCCGCATCCAACGGTAGTAGGCGTGTGCTCCGGCATGTCCCAGAGTTGGCCGTTCGACGCGCAGCAAGTCGGACCACTTGAGCCCCCAATAGTCGGCGTACTCCTGTCGCTTGAGCAGATCGTCAACCATGCGTGCTCGGCGGTCGGGGCGTTTGTCGTCAAGGAACTTGCGAACCTCATCTGGCTTGGGCAACGTGCCGATCACGTCGAGGAAAGCTCGGCGGAGGAAATCTTCGTCGGAGCAGAGATCGCTCGGTTGAATGTTGAGCTTCGTCAGTTTGGCATCGACGAGTGGGTCGATGAAGTTCCCCTCACCATTGGCTCCGGTACTCGGTTGGGCAACGGCAGCAGAGTCCATCGGTCGCGGGACCAGCACCCGGAAAACGTCCACCGCGCCGAGGTAGTTGGCCATGATGGCGACGTCGCCCGGTGTCTCGCCGGTCGTGACGAGGCCGTGTTCATCAACGCCCGCGAGTCCCTCGTTATTCGATTGGAACTTGGCGTGCCGAGTGACGTCTTCTTCAATTCCATTGTCAAACTTGGCGACGACCTTCAGCGGCTGAGTCGTCTTCAGCTTCATCAGTTGTTCGTGCGGTGAAACGGTGATGGACACGACACGGGGCGCGGTTGGCTCGCCGAACGGCAGGCCCGCCGCGATCCAATTCCGCAGCGTGCGATACTCATCCGATTCTTTGCGGATGCGGGCTCCGCCACCGTGCGGCATGTCGCCGCAGGCTTTCTGCAACAGCAAGCTCCGTTCGGGAACTGCGGGATTCGTGCGCCGACCGCGGCTTTCACTGGTCAAAGCGATGTGATCGGCGGGTGCATCGAAGCCGAAGATCGACAGTTTGAAACCGTTCTGGCCTTCCGCCTTGCCGTGGCATCCCGACGAGTTGCAGCCGAAGCGGGACAGGATCGAAACCACGTCGGTTTCAAAATGAAACACGCGTGTCTTCGCGACTTCCTGGGCTCCAAGCGAGGGAGCGGTCGTGGCGAAGCCGAGCAAAACGAGGCTGCTCAGAATCCACCGCGTGCGGTGGCTGACAAGCCGACAACATTGGGAACAGGCAGGCGGGTTCATGGGCGGGAGTTCGCAGGTGGGAGGCGTTGACGATGTCTATTATCGACCGAACGAACGCATCAAAGCCAGCGGATGCTAACAACACAAAGCGTCCGGGGACAATTCGCGAGTTGGGTCGCTCCGATTTTTCGACCTTTCGGGTAACAGTGCTGATAGTTCTCCCGGGGCCTGACCCCTGCTTGTGGAACTGCTGTCTTACGCGGTCTGTTGCCGGAGTTCCGGGTCGCCGCTATGAGTTCGTGCGTTGTTGCCCCTCGCCCCCATTTTGAGTTTCCGTGACCGTGACCGCACCGGCTTCCAGCGTTGATCCGATCTCCTTCAGGCCTCCTGTCGGCGAGTTGCCCATCTCCCCGTCGCCGGCTCGCGCCGAGTATCAGCGACGCCGAGACGGTTTCTTCATCGAGCTACAACGGCTGGCGAAGATCGACCGCAAGCTATCGTTATCGCGGCTGGGGCTGTTTGTCGCCGGGATTGGTTTGGCGGCGATGTCGCTGACGTCCAACGAGGTGGCCCCCTGGTGGTGTGTGATTCCGTTCGGGCTGTTCGCGGTGGCGATCGTGTGGCACGAACGAGTGGCGCGAAGTTTGGATCGTTGCCGCCGAGGGATCGCTTATCACGATGCGAACATCGACCGCTTGGAGCATCGCTGGCAAGACGCGCAGCCGATCGGTGAGCGGTACGTTGACGAGCATCATCCCTACGAATTCGATCTCGACCTGTTCGGCAAAGGCTCGCTGTTCCAGCTTCTGTGCCGAGCGCGCACGCGGCTGGGTGAGGACACGTTGGCCGATTGGTTGCGGTCCGCCGCCAGTCCGTCCGCCATCGACTTCCGCCAGCGAGCAATCAACGAACTGCGTGGCCGCGTCGATCTGCGTGAAGAGTTGGCGCTGTTGCCGGCCGAGGTCCACGACTCGATTGATCAGTCACTGTTGCAGGACTGGGCGTCGCGAACGCCACGACTCTTGTCGCGGAAGTTGCTGGCGATCACGGCGCTAGTGGGAATCGCGGCGTTGATCACCGGCGGTGGCTGGTGGTTGTTCGACTGGCCCGTCGCGTACTTTGCTTCGGTCGTCACAGCCGAGCTCGTGTTGCACTTCGCGCTCCGGGGAATGTTGCAGCAAGTGGCTCACGATATTGACCGAGCCGATTCCGGATTGGCGATCCTGTCGCAGGTGCTCAACGTGCTCGAAGCCGAGCGGTTTCAGACGCCGTTCCTGACCGCGTTGCGTTCGCAGCTCGACACGGAACGTCATCCACCCTCGTGGCAGATTCGGCGGTTGCATCGGTTGGATGAGTGGCTCGACAGTTCGTTGCACAATCAGTTTTTTGTGCCGTTCGCGTTCGTGCTCTGTTTGCCGATCTGGTTGTCGCACTCCATCGAACGCTGGCGAGCGACCATCGGCCCGCGCATCGCGCAGTGGCTCGACGCGGTCGGGCAGTTCGAAGCGATCAGTTCGCTGGCCGGTTACGCCTGCGAGCATCCGGCCGATCCGTTTCCGGAGATCGCCGGTCCGGAGGCACAGTTCGATGCGGTGGGTCTTGGTCATCCGTTGATTCCCGAGGAACGCAGCATCCGCAACGATCTTCGCTGCGGAAAGCAGCCGCAGTTGGTGATGGTCAGCGGCTCGAACATGTCGGGCAAGAGCACGCTGCTGCGGACCATCGGCTGTAACGTCGTGCTGGCGTTCGCGGGTGCTCCGGTGCGAGCGACCAAGCTGAAGCTCTCGCCATTCGTGCTCGCGACGTCTGTCCGCGTGCATGACTCGTTGCTGGAAGGTGCGTCGCTGTTCTTCGCGGTGATCTCGCGGTTGAAAGGGATCGTCGAACGGACCGGCGGCCAGACGCCGCTGCTGTTCCTCATCGACGAAATCCTGCCGGGCACAAACTCGCACGACCGCCGCGTCGGAGCCGAGGCAATTATCCGCCAACTGCTGCACCGCGGCGCGGTGGGACTCGTGACGACTCACGACCTCGCTCTGACCGACATCGTCGATAAGCTCGGTCACATCGCCATGAACGTCCACTTTGAGGACCGTCTGGAAGAAGGCCGTATGACGTTCGACTATCTGCTCCGCCCCGGCGTCGTCCGCCGCAGCAACGCGCTGGAACTCATGCGACTCATCGGACTGGGAGAACCTGTCGAATCCGAATCGCCTCCGGAAACTGATCGCTGAGAAAGGAGCCCGACGAATGAAAGGAGACGACGAATGTTTGAGCGGTCTCATTCGTCGTCTCCTTCCATTCGTCGGGCACCTTTCCTCCTCAGGCAATTCCGACTCGCCACACCATCTTGTTGCGAACCGCAAACAACTCTTCCAACGGGTTGCGATGAATCGCCGCCGAGCTCAATGAAACGGCGACCAAGTCCGCCCGTTTGCCGAGTGTGAGCGACCCACATTCGCGATCCAAGCCAAGAGCCCGCGCACCGGCCAGCGTGCCGAGTTCCAGCAACGTGCTCGGCGCGACATCGGGAAATCGTTCGCGCAGAAAGACCAACTCGTTCCACAAACTGAGGTCCGGGTTCGAGCCTCGCCCATCGGTGCCGAGCGCGACGTTCGCTCCGCGCGTCAGTAACAGCCGCCACGGATGCGGTTCGTGGCCGAAGAACTCATGCGTGCGCGGACAGTAGACGACGCTCATCTGCGGTCGAGCAGCGATGAAGTCGATCTCGTCGTCCGCCAGATAGTTCCCATGCACGACCAACGCTCGCGGCGCATCGGCCAGCGTTTGCAGAATGTCGAGCGGCCGGCGTCCCAACGGCAACCCTTTCTCCGGCCAGGCACCGAATGACTTCAGCATCTCGACAAACTCGCCACGCCCATGAGCGAGAAACTCCAGTTCCTCGCGAGTCTCGGCCAGGTGCATCGCGACCGGCGCATCGACTCGCCTCGCCAATTCGACCGAGCGACGTAGCAACTCCGGCGAGACGCTGTACGGCGCATGCGGCGATAGGGCGTAAGTGACATGCTCGCTCTTGCGGCGAAGCCACTCCTCGGCAAGTTCCATTTGCAATTCCACGGCTTCCGGTCGCAGTCCGATCAACTCGCGAAACGCGAATATGCGCGGGCTGCCGGTCGGCAAAGCGGCTTCGCCCCAGCCGGATGTGGCGATCTCGCCTAACAACGTGGTGCCGGTCTCGGCCGCTTCGATCGCTCCGAGATTCACAGCGTTCGACTGCACCGTCGAAGTCGGAATGAACTCGCGGCGGCGGTACGCGACCAGCGAACGAATCCAATCCGTGAAGGGCCGCGCCGGCTGGAACGGCTTTTGGACGAGGCTGAATTCCAGATGTGCGTGGGCATTGACCAAACCCGGCAAGAGGGTGACGTCACCCAGATCGTGACACGCCTCATGAGGCTGCGCCGAGCGAACTGCGGTGATGCGACCGTCATGGATTTCAACCACGCCGTTTTCAATCGGTGGCCGATCGACGGGAATCACCCAGCGAGCTTTGAATTGAATGGGCGATGACATGCGATGGTTCTAGCGTTGGTTTGTCTCTGGCAATGAAGTTGTCGGTGGATTGGGGTAGGGATGGGACTTCGCACACGGATGCGAGAGACGCACACGGATGAAAAGCACTTTCGGGTTATCTTCATCCGTGTGCGCCTCTCGCATCCGTGTGTGGCCTTCCAAAACATCGCCACATCAGCAGCAAGATCCCCGCGACAAGAATACCACCCAGACACCGTCTCCGACGAATCAGCGCACGACCTCTCGAACCAATACAAACGCCTCGGCCGCGTGGACGCTGACCGTCGAACCGCGATACCGAGCCAACGCTTCGATCGCCACCAGCGAGCGCGGATTGGGCGCGGGCTTGAGTTGCGAGGTAAAGCACTGCATCGCTTCCAACTTCTTCGGCAGGTACGCCGCGATGTCAACGAACACGGTCGGATAAAACACCGCGCTGTCGATCGGCGGTGCCCATTCGGTTTCACTGAGCGTTTCGTAACAGAGCAGTTGCTTGACCGGACAACTCGCCAGCGGCCGAGCGGCCACGAGCGTCGCGTGATAGATGCGGCCGTGATCCGCGTGCAGGTCGCCGTGATGCGGCAGATAAACCCGTTCGGGTTGCAGTTGTTGAAACTGCGTCGCCAGCGCGTCGGCAATCAGATGCCCCGGAGTCACGTCCAGCTTCGGAGCGGGAAAGTCGAGAAACCGCGTCTCGCGCACTCCCAAGATCGCGTGTGCGTTGCGAGCTTCCGCGCGAGTTCGTTCGACTGACTCGTCGGAATACAAATCGGGCGCACCGCGGGTGGCGACGATCACAAAAACGTCGTCCCCCTCGGCCGCGTGCCGAGCCATCACGCCGCCGCATCCCAGGACTTCGTCGTCCGGATGCGGAGCAATCACCACAACTCGCATGAGAGACTCCCAAACTCACCCGACGCGCAAGTTTTGAAGTTGCGCACTTTGGATTTTGCGATGGCACCCACCGACCTCGTGTGAGTGGTCGCTTTACAACACCGACAACCAGATTGCAGGTTTTGTTTTGCACTTTGCGTCTCTGCGGTCTTCTCATCACTGCGGTGCCAATTCTTCACCGCAGAGATTGGAAGACCGCAAGAGAAGCAGAGCGCGGACGTTTCGATTCGTGGTGAGACGAATGTTGCGAAGTCGGCGGGAACCGCACTCTTTCCCATGAAATCATTCCTCAAGATCTCAAAACGCGCAAGCGAGGGCGAACGCTTCAAACAACATCGAGCCGGTTTTTGAAGTCATGTGAAGCGTCCGCCCTCGCTGACGCTTCGGGTTAGTTTGCCTTCCACTCCGCGATCACTTTCTCCAATTCCCCAATCCGCGCCTTCAACCGGCTGACTTCGTCTTCGACGACATAACCCAATCGTTGTCCAACGGGCAGCTTCGGCTTCGCAACATCGCCGTCACCCCACGCGACCTCGCTGAGCCAGATCAATCCGTCCCCCGTTTGCACGAGCGAACCGCGTTGCGGATCGTTCAGCAAGACTCGGCCGATGACGCCACGAAACGGAGTGACCGTCTCCAATTCTGCTCGCCACGCCAGCAGCTTGCGGTCTTTGAGATACGAGTACGCTCCGGGATGCGGCCGACCCGCCGCTCGGATCAAGGCATGAATCTCGATCGCCGACTTCGTCCAGTCGATCCAGCCATCTTCGGGAGCACGCTTGCCGTGATATGTCGCGAGCGATTCGTCTTGCGGCTGCGGATTCCATTCGCCCGACAGCAGCTTCGGCAGCCAGCGATCCAACGCGCGGACGATCGCTTGTTCGAGATTGGCCGTGACTTGCTCGGCATCATCGGTCGGAGAAACGTCAAACGGCTCTTGCACGAGGATCGGACCGCTGTCAGTTCCCGCATCCATCACAAAGAAGTTCGCCGCTCCGGGAGTCCCGTCCAAGACCAGCCACGCAACCGGAGCACGTCCCCGACCACGCGGCAGCAACGTCGGATGAAAGCCAACACACGCCAGCTTCGGCACCGACAACAAATCCGATTTCACGAGCTGCGATAGACCAACCACAAACAACAAATCCGGCTGCCACTCGCGCACTTGAGCGACGATCTCCGGCGCGTTGATGTTCTGAAACCCGACGCACGGCACGCCCGCTTCGGATGCGACGTCATTCAGCCGGACGAACCCACTGATTGCGGACGGATCGACGGGGACAAGCTCAAGCACTCCGACCACGTTGGCTCGGTGACGCAACAGCGCCTGCAACGTCAGGCGGCTACTGCCGACACTTCCTGCCAGAACGATGCGAAGCGGTGATGTGGACACTTTGGAAATCCAGTCTTGGCGAATGAGTTTGTCTGGCCGAAAGCCGTGAGCCGTTGGCCGATTGCCGTGATACCGTTTTTTGTTTGGGAAAGGCTAACGGCGATCGGCCAACAAGCATCGGCCGGAGGTCACGCGGCTTTGATCAATCGATCTTTGAGCATGTCTCGCGCGACCTGCTCGAATCTTCGGTAATCGCTGAGGCCGGGTGAGTAATGCAACTGGCTTGGGCCTGGTGGAATCAGAGTCGGTGAGGCTCGGAAGTTGGCTCGGTTATCGTAAATCCAATTCAGGATCAGCGCCGCTCCGGCGACGCTCGATTTCGCGAGCAGCGTCAGTAAGTTGTCGATGAACGGATCGAACGCGAAGCGGCCTTGTTTCACGATCGCGCCGGTGTCGATCCCCTTGTCGACGAAATGCAGCGTCACACCGACGTTGTCGAAGTCGCGATTGAGCACCGCCCAGAACTGGCCGTGAGCCCCGCGATACATCGGCGTGATCCCCGCATGCAGATTCACGAAGCACGGAGCGGCGGCGAGTACCGGTTCTTTGATGATGCTCGTCCCCAGTACGACGACGAGTTCTGGTTTCGCCTTCTGCAACACCTCGATGACGGCTGGATCGTTGATCGACTCCACACGCAGCACTTCGCAGTCTGGCTCGAAAGTCGATGCCGCGCGGACTTCGCGATATTCGGAGCAGGCCAACGCCTGTCGCTTGAGTCGCAGCTTCGTGTACGCGCCGAGCAACAGTCGGTCGAGCCAATAACCGCGACGCAGCTTCTTGCCGCGACGAAAGACGGCGCGCAGCACTTCGCGGCGCGGGCGTTGTTGTTTCACGACGGCGACGAGATCGACTTCGGAGGCGAGTCGGCTGAAGACGTATTGCGAACCGGCTGACGGTCCCATCAGCACGGCCACGCGCGGGCGTGCTTCATGCGGCCCAGTGCAGGTTGCGGCCGGCGGACAGGTCATGAGCGATCTCCTCCATAGTCTTGATTTCGATTTCGCCTGCATCGCGCAGCTTTGCGGCGGCGATACAAATCTGCTCGAACGATTCGAGCTGCTGCGGCACGTCGGGCAAGAAGTTGTGCGGGTGTGTGTAGAGGCTGAAGATGCGACCGAGCCGCGCGGCCTTCTGCATCCCTTTGGAGGCTCGATGCACTTGCGACTCGCGCGGCACGAATTTCGACAGCCCGGTGCAGCCGGGAAAGAACATGCTGTGAGGCAGCTCCCACAACCCTTCGACTCGCCGAGCTTTCCCCAGCGGCGGGCAGATAACGAGCGACTCGTCCACGAATCGCAGCACGCGCACCAGGTTGTAGGTCAGTCGATTGAGCAACCGATTCTTGATCGGCTTCGCCGCCGTGCCGAGCAGAAACCACTCGGAGTTCGGCCCTCGAAAACAGGTGTGCCCTGTCTCGCGAAGGACATCGAGATGACCGACTTTGTTGCGCGGGAAGACGAGCGATCGAACCTCGCGTCCCCAGCGCTTCGCGACTTCGCGACAGGTATCGAACTCGGCCTTCGCCACTTCGCGCGTACAAGCGTCTTCGCCAATGACGACGTGCGAGAACGTGTGGCTGGCGAGTTCCTGATGCACCGGGCAATTGACGATCGCCTCAACCAATTCGGGAGCGTAGTACCGCAAGCCACGCGGTTCGGTCATCGACGGGATGCCGTCGTACCAATCACCGGTGAACCATTCAGGCTGCGGCGCGGGAAGCTGTTTCGGATAGCGGCCGCTGGGGCAGTCTTCTGGTTTGAGCATCAAATGTCCGACCGTCGCCCATGTCGCCGAGATTTGATGTCTCGTGAAGATGTCCAACAACCCGCGCACCACTTCGCGCACGCGTTCGACTCCTTGAGCATGATTGAGGTCGCGCGCGTTACGGCGCGTCCCCCAAGCCATCTCGAAATCGAAGCTGATGGAAAGAACGCCGACGGCCATGAATCACGGCTCTCGAACAATGCGAAAAAGGGGGAGTTGGGAAAGGGGCGGGAATGTCCAACGAGCGGTCGGAAAGTGTCAAGGTGAGTCGATCGGGGTCGGGCGTTCAAATTTCAAAATTGCCGAGGCAA
>CAMDPX010000025.1 GCA_945905295.1 Planctomyces sp. SH-PL62
GTCAGCCCCCCGGTGATCGCGGTCTCCACTGAAACCGGGGGGCTGACGCCGCCCCGCTCGCCAGGACATCATTTTTTCACAGCCTCAAAGCGACAGCGGAACGATGTGGATATGCCGTGCTACGCGTGACGCTCTTCAAACAGCTTGACCGCCGTTTGAACCACCAGCAGGTGCTGTCGGACGCGGTCGTGGAACGGACCACGCATTCCCGTTTCGATCGTGAAGCCCAGGCCGTATTGCCGAGCGGCGAAGTCGACCAGATTCAAACCCTCGCCGCGCTGCCCGGCATCGAGCCAATACACGCCCCGTTCCAGCCGCTGAAAAAACGAACCCGGTGAGTAATCCTCCGGTGCGAGCTTCGTTCCCGACGCCGCGACCGCTCGGATGGCTTCGCTGGCGATGCGGCGTTCCCAGACTTCATCGTCGTCGGTCCGTTGGCGGCGAGCGGACATCCAAAACGAATCGCCGCCGTGCTCGTGCAGATCGAAGGTCAGGCCCGGTTGGATTTCCGCCATCAAGCGGCGAGCACAACGGACTTCAGCGGGAGACCACGCCGTGTCCAGAAAGCGGTTCAGGTGCAGCACCTCGCCGTCCGGCGTGACGATCAACGTGTAGGCCCGCTCCAGCGGCCCGGCTCCCGGCATGTCGTCGGTCCGCGAGGGATAATAAATGCGGCGTCCCTTGAGCGGTTCGAGAAACGCCGCACCTTTTTCAACGCCACGGTACAGGCCGCGGTTCGCATAGCCGTATTCGCCCATCAGCACGAGCAGCGTTTCGCCCTCATCGAAGAGCACCTCGCCCCGTTTCCGCAGCAGCGCCTCCGCATCCGCCAAAGTCTCGACTTGTGGAAGCTCACCCAGTCCGAGACTCAATGCGTAGCGATACCCATTCAAGCCAATCGGATCGCGAGTCGGTATGACCCACACCTCGTGCTTCGTTTGCAGCCGATCAATCAACTCAACAGCCGCCACCACTCCGGCATGTTCGGTCGAATGAGCACCGGCGGAGATAAAGATGGCGGGCTTCTTGGTCCCGCCCGTCTTCACCCCCACGATGGGAGATTTGTCCGGCGCGAATCCCAACGTGCGCAACGTATGCCCCCGCTTGCGAAGCGTGTCGAGCAAATCGGCATAGCGCCCAAACGGACGCGGAGCAGCCTCTCGTTCCGTTTGCGCGGATAGCAATGCGGGCACCGCCAAACCGCTCAGACAAAGTCCCCCAGCACGGAGCAACGAGCGACGAGTCAGACCGTTGACGGAGTTCTTCTCGGCAAAAACCGACGGCATGTTCGTCTCCCTCACGCAGAGAAGAATATCACCTCCACCGCCCACACGTTCGGCGAAGGTCGCCAAGCATGAGCCGAGCACATCAGCGAATCAACCACCAGCGGTTCGACGTCTCAACCAATACCGGCACGCTGGTGCATAACCTATGTCGGGATGATGCGTGTCGGAATGCTCGATGAACACGCAAGCCAAACTCATGTCACCACAGCTCGTTGCCAGCCGTTCGATCAAAGCACAGAGTGAGCAGCGACTTCTTGCCATCCTGGTTGAGTTCCGAAGTGACGAACACTCGGCTTTCTGCCAGCTTTGTTTTCCCCACGAGAATGGTGCGTTGTTCGGATTGCGAATTCCGTGGTCGTCATGAGCTTGGAATCGGTTCCGCACTTCCCCCGTCCAAATGAGTCGACTTGTCCGAGACCAACGCCGTCGCCGAGTTATTGTTCTGTGGTTGGTGCTTCTTTGCTGTCTGTCGCCGGCTTCGACGCGATTGCATCCAAGTTGGTGGGTGTAATTCGATAGTCAGTGGTGGCTTTCGCTGTCTTCGGCTGTTGCGAAACTTCTCGATATCCGTTTCCCGCGACAGAAGAAATCTGAGGAAACTGACTCGTTTGTATTTGCAGGTCAGGTAGATGCTCAGCAGCACCAAATAATCTTTGAGTCCAGACTCCTTGACCATTCCATCGGCATATTCCCGGTAGTAGGCGAAATGCTTAACGGCGTGCTCTGCGTTGTTGTTGTTCCAGGGCACGTCGTCGTGATCCACGAACGTGAAGAGCTTGTCCCGGTTTTTCAGGAGCCGCGTGCGATAGCCTTCCGCAACCTCTGATCGAAACGGTTGCCTCGCGATGCCCTCAAAGAAGCGTCCGATGGATCGCTGGTGTTTGCTGAGGTGCTGCCGTTTCAGTCCGTGTCGGTCGATGGTGGTGACAATCGCACGCAGCAACTTTCCGAAGCTGTCGGCGAGCGATTTCAATTCCTCGTCCCAAGGGTTGCCTCGGATGTCCTGATTGAAATCCCTGATGAGGTGGATCAAGCATTTTTGCTGCGGGCAATCCAGCGAGTCGTACGCCGCGTAGAAATCGGTCACGAGCACTCCCCGAAAGCTCTTCAGCAGATCATGCAGAAAGTCTCCCTCGCGAGACGCTCGGTACATGAGCACGACTTCCTCCAGATTTGTGAAGATCCAGACGTAGCCCTTACCAATCTGCTTGATATGGAATTCCGTCTCGTCGGCGTGAATCAGGACTCCGCTCGCGATCTTTTCCACGAGTTTTTCGTATGTCCCCGCGTAATAGTTGGCCAACTCCCTTTTGAACTCACAGACATCCGGGGTCGTGATAGGCAGGCCAAAACAATCTCGGAGGCTTTCCGCGACGTGCGCAAAGGGCTTCCGGTGAGCCACATACTCATAGATGGCCCAGCTCTTCAGTGAATGAAAATGCTCAGCAACTCGATGGTATTCGTCGGCAAGAAACTTCTTTTGGCAACGGCCACAGCAATACCAAGCGGATGTGATCCGCGTGACAGACCTCCGAATCCCTGTGCGGGTGACGAGAAGATCGTACGCCAGACGAGCCAACCGCCCATCGATCCTCTTTGCGAGGTCCGTCGCTCCGCAAAACGGACATTTCTCCGCCGTGATTTCGACAATGCGGTTAGGTCGAAGGTTTTTCTTGCCCAGTTTTCGGCGCTCCTGCCTTCGACTCTTTCTCAACGTCTTACTCGTCCGGATGAAGACTCTGTCGCGCTGATAATCAAAGTACGCACGGTCGTTGACGAACTCGAAATCGGGAATCGCAAATTCGATTTGGCACCATTCTCGACGGCTCGATTGTGGGGCGATTTCCTCCACCCGACAGACCTGATTTCCCTCGTGGTTGAGACCAGTCTTCACTGCGGGTTCCGCGCGGCAGGTAGTGACGAGCACTTCCGTGACCCGTTTGAGAGCGGCACAGTCCTCCAGATTGTAAGTCAAGAGTCTGTCCTTGTACGTCGAAAGGCCGCCTTCTTCCCACCGTCTGCGCCAGACGATGCTCTGGATTCCCGATGCATCCAATTCTGTCCATCGGAAGCCAAGGTAGCCGGCAATGTCTTTCAGCCCATTCGAGTACGTGGGAAAGTAGAAGTGCGAGTGAATGACGGAGAGAACGTTTACCAGGCGACCAAGAATCTTCTCGCCTAGTTCTGGCTGGCCGGAATCCTTGCTCATCCGCTTCACGAATGCGGACTCATAGCTGCCGTACGCGTACAACAAGTACGGTTCGTTGCGATCCAAGATCTCACGAAACTGTTGGAAGATCCGGACTTCGTCGGCGGAATTGTCCGCCCAAAAAGAATGATGCTCCTGCGCGCCGTTTTGCTCGACGATCATCCCCACCAAATACACGAAGTTGCGTTCCGGATCGCCTTCGAGATCAAGATAAATTTGGGTGGGCGAGACGGGTAATTCCGGAGAACCGAGAACGTGGATCTTCTTTTCGCGGATGGCAAGTGCCTGCACAGCATGTTGGCGAGCTGACGGCTTCTGCTTCAGTGGCTTGCTGTTTCTCCTGGGACGGAATGTGCAAGACAATTGAGTGACCGTGAAAATCCCTCTGCGGGCATACTTCTTGATCTCACTCTCGGACATTGCCCGCAGCAGGCTTAGGTCATCTTTGGATGCCGCCTCTGCATGGCAGCGGCAACGAAACTCACAGATTTCGCAGTGTCGATTGAGCATCAACTGCGGCAGCGTATCCGACGCTCGACTCTCCTTGAGTTCTTGGAGGACTCGCTGTGCCTGAACACCGTTCGATCGGAGCCGCACTCGGCGGATCGTGCAATCGTGACCATAGACAAGTAGTCCCCAGCGCGGCTCCGCACCCTGAATCTCCGCCAAAATCAGGCCGAGTACTTCCAGTAACGTCCGCTGCTCCCTGCCGGGCCTTTCAGTTCCGTGGAACAGTACCGGGAGATAGTGGAACGCCCCCAACTTCGATGGGCCATGAGCGCGTTTCAACCCGTCGAAGACCAGCAACATCTGATCGTTGTCCAACACCGCATCGAAGACGTAAGAAGCCCCTCGCTTCAAGGTAGACGTTGAGAGCACAACATCCCTTTCGATTTCGTCCGCAGACAAGTTGGCAACGATTTTGTCAATCGCCTTGCGCTTCACCCGATCGCGCGCTTCGAGCAGCAGGATCTCAAATTCCGACTTGGTGCCTGCCTGCGCCGCGAGTTTGAGATGTGCCTTGAACTTACAGTTCAAATACGACTCAACAACTTCCGAAGTGAGCTTTGTGGCCATAGCGAAAACCTGAGAGCACACCGGGTGCCACTGGCGAGGGGCTTCGCCGATTGCCAGGAGGCGATCCAGTCACGCATCTTCAAAGAGCAGCTTCTGTGGTGGCGGACGGCGGCGGACTGGTTCACTGGGGGCGAGCGCGTGGATGTCATCGTCGATGTGACGTGCGATGGACTCGAAGTCATCAGGGGCGCGGAGCAAGGTGAGGAGTTGGCCGAGCAGCACGATGCGGCGGTCGTTGAGGGACAAACTAAAACCTTCCGCGTACAGACGCAGGAGTTTCTTCCTCGCGGAAGCCAGTGCGTCCGACTCAGTGGGAGGAACGATGTGGGCCATCGTGTCTCGTTTGCGGCAGACGAGGATGATGTCGAACTGGATTGGCTCCTTGGCCTGCGACTTGGGAGTCGCGACGGACATCTCGGCCTTGACCGGCTGCGAGTTCACGACGAGGAAGCCCGCTCCAAGAATCGCCTTCGCCAAGGACGCCCAGCCTTCGTGGCGCGAATGGTGATAGCTGAAGACCAGCAAGCCATCGCCTCGTAGCACGCGATGGCATTCGCGGAAAACGCCTTGCAACTTCTCGGCGAACTTATCGGCGTCGGCGTCTTGAACCTCGGAGAGATGACGTGTTGTGGAGCCGGATGAGGGCTGCGATCGGCTCCCCATCTGCTGCCACGCGAAGAAGAAGTCGGCCAACTCTGAGTAATGGACGTTGTCGAAGAACGGCGGGTCGGTCACGACGAGGTCGATGCTCTGATCGGCTAAGCCGGTGATCGACGAATCGCCGCACGACAAGTAGATGCCGCGCGGAGCCAAGTCGCCGTTGGTCGGCCATTGCGGTTCGATCCGTCCCGTGAAGGCTGGCGAGCACTTGCGGGCCTCGCCGCTGTGGCCATTCACTTCGGTCGGTTGCTCGCGGTACTGCACGGCTCGTAGCAATCGCGAGGGGAACAGCGTCGAGAACGAGCCGGAACTCTTCGGTGTGCCCCACACGTTCGCTTCGATGGGCGTCCGCTCCGGCTTGAGGATGTGGTGCGAGAACATGTGCCGCACCGCGCCGGTCCCTTCGCCTTTGTAAGACGCGAAGAGGTTGTTGAACTCCAGCACGCCGGAGAACAGCGTCAGCATCGCGCATCGAGCTGGCAGGTCGTCGATCTTCAAGATCGCCGCGCGCAGCCAGCCGAGCGCGAGCAACTGCCGGTCGTTGAAGAAGTCGTGCCACGACGTGAAGCCGTAGCCCATCGCTTGCCGCGTGTTGTGACCGTACTCCAACGCGAGGTCGGGCAGCGTGAGTTCACCCGCCTCGACGGCGCGACGCAACTCGACCGAGCATTGCTCATACGCCGCGAGGTCGTCGGCAGTCGCTCGCAGATATTCTTTACGACCGTCTTTCGTCAGGACCAGCTTACCATACAGCCGAAACGCGGGCCGAGTTTTTTGTTGGGCGATCACGTCGAGAATCTTGAAGTCGCAGTTGCAGCTTCCGCAGTGTCCCTTGGTGCCTCGCGCGGTTCCGGTACTTGGATCGAACGGATGTCCGCACTCTGTGCAAGTCGCCGCGTCGTCGCCATGCAGGCCGGGGGCGATGTCGCCGCAGTTCGGGCAATAGACTTGGACTTCGGGCTTGCGATCCGGATAAGCGTTGCGTGCGATCACATAAGACGGAAACAGATCGACGACCCGCGAGCAGTCGGGGCAAGTGGCCTGCATGACCCAGAACGAATACAGCACGTCACACGGCCGACCCCGCTTGTCGATCGAGCGGTAGAGCTGCCGAATCTTCGGAGCGATGTCGGCTTCGAGCTGCGCGAACGCGGCCTGCAACTCGTGCTCGCTTAACGGCCCCAACGCCGTCGTGACCGCTTCGACGGCGACCGGATTGATGTCGCGTCCGAGCGCAGTGAAGCCCAGCTTGTGAGCCTCACCGACCGTCGTCCCCGATCCCATAAACGGATCGAACACAGTTTGCCCTGCGAATGCGTGCGAGCGATAGAACTCGGTGGCCAAGTTCGCGGACGTCGGCAGTTGGCATCCCAACAAGATGCCGCGAAAGACCGAACCCAAGCGCTTCGCCCACCATTTGTGGACGTGATAGATCGGGCGATGAATCTCTTTCCGCCAACTCTCGCGCTCGGCAAGGTGTGAGAGGAACTCGAACGGAAAATCATCGGACTCGATTAGCCGTGCTTCAGTGGTCGCTGTCATCATCGACCTCCTCGACGGCCATTGCGTCTTGAGCAACGCGCATCGCAACGGGATCGGTCGGAGAACCCTTCAATCGCCACGCTGAAAACAGATGCTCGCGGCCTGCGTGCGGGTTCGGCACGTTCGTCGGTCGCAGTTCATTGGTTTGCAGGTCGAACGAGTACGCAATCACCAACTCGTCGGCCTCGCGGCGACACAACTCGCCGACGCACACGAACTCACGACTGAGCTTCACTTCCGCTGGCAAAATCAGCGTCTGTCGGTGGGCCACGCCGTCCACCAGGCGAAACGGAGTCGGCACGACATACATCTTGCGATCTCGAATCAGGAGGTCGCCGTAGCTGCCGAAGCCTTTCACGCTCTTGTTGTGATGGATGTAGTCGTGATCCGCATTCAAGAAGTCGCCGTGGCAGACGACGAGATCAAGGACCGGATAAGCATTTCCATCCGGCTGCTTGGGATATCGCCCAAAGACATAGTAGATCGCGCGACCGTTGTGCGATCCGGTCGGCACTTGGCTGTTGCTGTCAAAGCTCGCGTCCCGCCCCGGATAGGCCAGTCCCTTCAGTTCATAGCCGTCAGTCGTAGCCACCATGCGGAAGTCGGGGTAACTATTTCGACCGCCGATCTCGAAGTTCTGCCCCGCGTGTTCCAGACGAGCCTTGAACCAGTTCTGAAAGTGGAATTCCTTGTCTGTGCTGCTGACGCGATGGATCAACTCGCCAGCGAGAATCGCTTCCACGCACACCTTGAAAACATCCTGAGCAGACATCGGCCTTGGATTCCTTTCGTCGTCGATCCGGTCGTCACGCAGGGGCGGAGAAAAATTTGAAGAGGCTTCGCGTGTTCGGTGTTTGGGTCATGTTATTCGATTTCTGTTTGAGGCAACACTTCCTGTGGCAGCGATCCGTGTTGACCGAGTGCGTTTCTGGCGAGTGGAGGCCGATCACAGATATTGGCGGAACCACGCGAGCACGCGGCGCGACATGTCGAGCAGATGTGGGCGTTCTTTGATCGCGCGGTCTTCTCGCGGATCGACGATGAGTTCGGTCGGCACGCTCTTGTCTTTGAGTGTGCGGTAAAAAGAGGTACGACTGCTCGACCGGCACGTCTTGGTCCTCGGCACCGTGCGGAATCAGCGTCGGCGTGTTCAAGTTCTCGTGGTATGACAACAGGCAGAACTTTTGAAATCTTCCGGCGGGTTCATCGGGCGACTCGGCGTAGTGGATCGCATCCCAATCGGCGAGCGAACTCTTGGTGATGAGACCCGGATGGGTTGTAGCTGGCGTTATCATCGTGCGTTACGATGCCGCCCAGTTTCGTCGTTCGCTGTTCATGTCCTTCCTCTTCGCGAGTTTTTTCGATGTGCCAATACAGGATTTGGAAATGCGGTCTAGTCTGGTTCGGATTGGCCCTGATCCCCTCACTGGCCCGTGCCGAGGGTCTGGATTATCCACTGACGGCAGTGGCTTCGGCCGATGGTCTGAGCCTGTTCATCGCCGATCTGAATCAACCCGGCCTCTGGAAGTTGAGCGACGGCAAGCTCACGTCGTACTTTCAGGCGTCGAAGAAATTTCGCACGCCGTTGAACCGGGTCCGGTGCGTTGGGCTGGATCGAAACGGCAAAGTTCTCGCGGGGGATTCGTCCACGCGTGAGGTCTTTCGCTTTGACGATGAGGGCAAACCACAGCCGCTGACTAACGGTGGGATCGGCATTCCGATGGACTTGGTGGTCGATCCCGACAACAACATTTTTGTCACCGACCTGGAACTGAAATGGATTTGGAAGATTCCCGCCGCCGGTGGCAAGGCGGAGAAATTCGCTGAGGTGGATGCTCCGCATGGTCTCGCGATCGACGCGGACAAGAATCTGTGGGTGGTCTCGCATGGCAAGCATCAACTCGTGCGAGTCACGGCCGAAGCGAAAGTGGAGATCGTCGTGGAAGGCCGGCCCTGGCAGTTTCCGCATGAAGTGGAACTCGACAAAGACAAGACGGCGTTCGTCACTGATGGCTATGGCAAAGCGGTCTGGAAGGTGCCCTTCGGAGGCAAGCCGGAGAAAGTCGTCTCTGGCGAACCGCTGATGAATCCGGTGGGCCTGACTTGGCAGAACGGCAAGCTGTTGGTGATCGATCCGCGCGCGAAAGGCTTATTCGCCGTGGACTCGTCTGGAAAACTTTCACCGGTTCCAACGGCATTGGAAAAGTAAGAACCTGTCTCCGTAGGGTGGGACAAGGTCGCTTCGAGCGCCGGCCCACCAATCGCTCTTTCATTGATGGCGTTGTTTATCGGATGGTGGGCCGGCGCGGCGAAGCGCCGCTGGTCCCACCCTACAAACTGCGGCGTTGGCGAAGTAAGGCGCACGCCCTTGGGAGCTGATCCGACATGTCGAGTGTCGCCACATCGCTGCCAAAGCTTCGGTCAGAGACTCGTCGCCGAGTGTTGCAGGTGGGGACTCTCGGATTGACGGGGCTAACGCTGGCGCATGCGCTGCGGGCCGAAGAAGCCAAGACGCTCCGATTGGAATCTTCAACCATCGGTTCGTCGCGTGCGAAGGCGTGCCTGCTGATTTATCTCGATGGTGGTCCTAGTCCGATCGACCTGTTTGATTTGAAGCCAGAATCTCCCGCTGAGATTCGCGGACCGTATCGGCCGATCGCCAGCAGCGCACCGGGTGTGACCGTCGGCGAGTTGCTGCCGCGCGTCGCTCAGCAGATGCACCGGCTGGTGCAGATTCGGTCGGTGCGGCATGACGAGGGGGTGCATGATCCGGCCGTGTATCAAATGCTGACGGGTTACAAGCATCTCAGTTCGTCGGGCGGATTGAAGGTCGAGCCGACCGACTTGCCACACCTCAGCAGCGCGTTTTTGCGAGCTGACAAATCTCCCACTGCGATGCCGAAAGCGATTCAGCTTCCCGAGATCATGAAGATGGAATCTCGTGTGCTGCCTGGCCAGAACGGCGGCATTTTGGGACCGTCGTTCGATCCTTTTCTGGTCGAGTTGTCGATGAGCGGTGTCGTTCAGAAGCCGCAGCTTCACCGGGCCGACGGTGTCTCCGTCGATCGCTTGCGTCGCCGCTCGATGCTTCTGCGAGAGTTCGATCACGACTTGAGCCGGCTGCGACATCTCGCGACCGAACGGCTGGATTCTTACCAGCAACAGGCGTTGTCGATTCTGGAATCCTCCGCTGTGCAGCGTGCCTTCGACATGGAAGATGAGTCTCCGGAGACACACGACAAATATGGCCGACATCGGCATGGTCAGTCGGTGTTGTTGGCTCGGAGATTGATCGAGGCGGGAGCGAAGTTCGTCACCGTCTATTGGGGCCACGAGGATCAAGACTGGGCGGACGGGCGCGGCCCGCGTCCGGCGAACAATCCGTGGGACACGCATCGCAATCATTTTCCGCTGCTAAGCCAGTCGCTCGCGCCGCGAGCGGATCAAACGCTCGCGGCGTTGCTGGAGGATCTCGCACGGCGCGGGTTGCTCGACGAGACGCTGGTGGTCTGGATGGGAGACTTCGGCCGGACGCCGCGCATCTCGAAGCCGTGGGCCAGCCGCGATCACTGGCCGGGCGCGAACACCGTGTTGCTGGCCGGAGCGGGCTTGCGCGGCGGCACTGTTTTCGGCGCGACCGATCGGCACGCCGCCGAGGTCATCACCGATCCGGTCTCGCCCGGCGATCTCACCGCGACCATGCTCGCCGCGCTGGGTGTCGATCCCACGCAATACATCTCCGATGCCAGCGGTAAGCGACATCGCGTGTCGCCCGGTCAATCGTTGTGGGATCGTTTGCCGCTGGCGTGATGTCCTGAGTGCAGTTGAACGTTGCCGTTGAGCGGTCCGCCAGAACTGGCCGAGTTCGTGATGTCAGTTTTTTTCGCCTGCGCGTGGGAGTTGAAGGCAGATGACGAACACTCCGCGGACTTCTCGAATCCTGGCCATTTGGCTGAGCTTGTTCGCGGCCACAGGTGCCGTCGCTGATGAACCTGCGCGTCCGGACGTGGATGTGACCGAGTACGCTCCGAAAGGGGACTCCTTTCGCGGTTGTACGCACCTCTTGTTTCGAGACAACTTGGAACTCGTCACGACCGGCAAGCGGTTCCACTTTCGCCGCGCGGGAGAAACGGCGTTTCGCGAATCGCCGCTGATAATGTTTGATGACGCGCATGCGGTGGTCTTCAATGTTCGCGACCAGTTGTTCTATGCCACCGATACTGCCAATCATCGCCTGTTCTCGTTCCGCGATCCCGCCAGCGGCGACATCGAACGATCCGTGACGACGCTGGCGGGCGTGAAGCTGGATCGACCGCACGACATCGTGGTGGATGCAGACGGCTGGCTGTACGCGTTGAATCCGAACAAGGCGGAAGTCATTCGGTTTCGTGGCTTCGGGGACCAGGAAAGTGTTCTCGATCTTTCCCAGCAACTCGGCAGCTACTCGCGCGCTCTGACGGTGGTGGGCAAGACGTTGTACGTGGTCGGTTCCAGCGCCGGGAAAATCGTGGAGGTCGACAACTTCGAGCGGCGGGAGTATCGAGTGCATTCGAGTTTCGGAAAACGTCGTGATGCGGTGGCCGGAAGTTGGCAGACGACAGGACTCGTACTCAATGACGTCGATTTCTATCAGGGAGACTGGTACGCCACGTCCTACTTCTGTCCCACGTATTCGCAGCAGACCGACAGCAACGAGAAGAAGTTCCTCCGCTTCAAAACCTGGAAAGATTTTGAGACCGGGAATTGGGAGGATCTGAGTCACCTGCTGCCGCGCGATCTCGTTCCGTACTATCTCACGCCGCATGACGACAGCCTTTACGTGGCCACCTTTTCGCACGAAGCCCAGAATCAGCCGGGGCGGATCTATCGCGTGGCTCGCCGCCCCACAAATTGATCTCCCATTCTGGCGAAACAGGTCGTCCATGATCGCGGTCGAAGGCACGGCCCTGCTGGCGGAGATCGGAGGCCGTAGGGTGGGACAAGGTCGCTTCGACCGCCGGCCCACCAGAATTGGACGAAAGATGCTCGACGCTTTGCGGGCGAAGCCGTGGATCTCATTGCAAATCCGAGTGGTGGGCCGGTGCCGAAGCGGCTTGTCCCACCCTACGCTGCAAAGTGCGTCGTGCGTCCACGTCGCTGTGGACGATGTGTTCTGCGTTGCCCGGCCAGTTGCGTGACCGTTAGGCTGACGACATGTCATCCGACGTCTCAATGCTGCTGAGTGCGATCCAACACGGTGACTCCGGTGCCGTGGATGAGCTGTTGCCGCTGATCTACAACCAGTTACGAGAGATGGCTCGCGCGAAGTTGGCTCACGAGTCGGCGGGACAGACCTTGCAGGCGACCGCTCTGGTGCATGAGGCTTACCTCCGGTTGGTCGATACGCCGGTGGCTCAAAAGTGGCACAGTCGCAAATACTTTTTCGCCGCTGCTGCGGAAGCGATGCGGCGGATCTTGATTGAGAGTGCTCGTCGCAAGCAGGCTCTCAAGCGTGGCGGCGACCTGGACCGGATCGATGTCTCGCTGAGCGAACTTCCGGAAACGGGTTCTGCCGTCAACGTGCTGGAGATCGACGAGGCATTGACTCGTCTGGCGGCTCAAGACGCTCAGGCGGCGGAACTGGTCAAGCTGCGGTTCTTCACCGGCTTGCCGCTGGTCGAAGCCGCGGAGATGCTGGATATGTCCGAACGCTCGGCACGCCGCTTGTGGGCCTACGCACGCTCGTTCTTGTTGGAAGAATTGTCGCCGGAGGATTGAGGAACGAGGTCGCAAACACTTTCCGATCAGCCGCAGGGCGCTAGCCCCGGTTTGTGCCATCCGAACCGGGGCTAGCGCCCTGCGGCTCTCGCGACAAAATCCAGAATTCTTGGCCGGGTGCGTTGGCGGATTACGCATGAGTCTGTGGAATCGACTGGAATTCTCGCCCGCGAATACGTTGCGATGAACCATGCACGAACGAGACCTCTTCACGACCGCGCTGGAAATTGACGACGAGTCGGCTCGGCGGGCGTACCTCGATGCCGCGTGTGCTGGCGATCCGGCTTTGCGCGCGCGGATCGAGCGGCTGCTCACGCGCGCGGGCAACACGGGAGATTTTCTGGAACAGCCGGCGGCGGATTTGTGTTCGGACATGGACGCCGAGTGGCTCGCGGAAGCCCACGAGCCGCAGCCAGCCAGCAGCGATCCCCCGACGATGATTGGCAAGGCGGACGACACAGGCCAGACGATTCTTTTGAATCAGTCGCATTCGGCCGCAGCGGAATCGAACTCCAAAGTGATGGCACCGTCGCAGAGTGCAACGTCCTCGGCATCATCCCTCTTCGGCACGTTGTTCGGCCGCTATCAAGTCGAACGTGTGCTGGGTTCGGGGGGCATGGGCGTCGTGTATCTGGCAGAAGACTTACGGCTGGGGCGGCGCGTGGCGTTGAAGATTCCCAAGTTCGATGCCGACGACAAATTCCATTTGAGCGAACGGTTTCGCCGGGAAGCGCGGACGATGGCGTCGGTGCTGCATCGCAACCTTTGCCCGATCTTCGATGTCGATGAGCAAGACGGCACGCACTATTTGACAATGGCTTTTATTGATGGGGAGTCGCTCTCGCAGATCATCAAAGCCGGTCACGAGCGAGCGGCCGGGACTGACTCGAATGATCGAATCGTGAGCGGCAAGGCGCTAGCCGCCGGTGGTTGCAAGGCGATCGGTGACTCGAAACCGGCGGCTAGCGCCGTGCCGCTTAAAGGTGGGATGTTCACGGCGCGGCAGATCGCCGAGTTGATTCGCAAGTTGGCGCTGGCGCTGGACGAGGCTCATCGCGCGGGAGTTGTGCATCGCGACCTGAAACCGGCCAACGTCATGATCGACCGCAGCGGCGAGCCGATCCTGATGGACTTCGGACTCGCTTGGATGGCGCATGAGGCCGACGCGCGAGTGACGCAGTCGGGAGCAATCATCGGGACTCCAGCGTATATGTCACCGGAGCAGGCCGAAGGCCATGCCGAAAAGGTGGGACCAGCGTCGGACATCTACAGCTTGGGAGCCATCCTCTTTGAACTGCTGACTGGCCGGCCGATTTACACCGGCGGAATGACGCGGGTGCTGTACCAGCTCACGCATGCGGCCCCGACGCGGCCCAGTGAGATTCGCAGTGATGTTGATCCGCAACTGGAAGCGATCTGTTGGAAGGCGATCTCTCGCCGACCAGAAGATCGATTCGCATCGGCAGCGGAGTTTGCAGAGGCACTCGCGAGTTTTCTGGATGATCGGCCGTCGGGAATCTCGGATCGACTTTCCGTCGTTCCAAATTTCGGCTCGGCGTCCAGTCGAGTCGTCCTTTCGGATCGCACCGAAGTGCTGCCGCAGGACATCGGCGCAGACACGATTGCGTATGTGAAGCCTCAAGTCGTCCAGCGCGGCAAGTCGCGCGTCGTGTTGGCGAGCCTGTTACTGCTCGGCGTGCTCGGAGTCGTGTGGGCGGTGATCGTGGCCAGTCGCACTCAGCCACAGCGCGACCACGTGGTTCAGAAGGACAATGGCGGGCGAATCGCTCAGCCGGACAAGTCGCTGCCGGACAATTCGCTGCGGAATGCGCCGCTGAGCGCGATCGCCCCGTTTGATCCGCAGCAAGCTCGCACGTACCAGGAGGCGTGGGCCAAGCATCTCGGTGTGCCGGTCGAGCACACGAACTCCATCGGCATGATGTTCGTGCTCATTCCGCCCGGCGAGTTCCTGATGGGCAGCACCGACGAGCAAGTCGCAGCAGCGGAGAAGATCGCGGAGGAGACGAATGCCGACGCCACAACCAAGGCCCGCATTCAAAAATCCGAACGACCTCAACACCGAGTCGTGATCACGAAACCGTTTCTCCTCGGAGCGACGGAAGTCACGATCGCTCAGTTTCAGAAGTTCTCCGCGACCGGATTCCGCACCG
Organism: Planctomyces sp. SH-PL62; assembly: GCA_945905295.1. Taxonomy (GTDB): domain Bacteria; phylum Planctomycetota; class Planctomycetia; order Planctomycetales; family Planctomycetaceae; genus SXKJ01. Next base: position 14,703 of record CAMDPX010000025.1, read on the forward strand.
AAGCGGAAAAGCTGGCGAAAGACGCGACGTCGGAAACGTATCTCACTCCCGGTTACCCGGTGACGGTCGACTCGCCGGCAGCGGTCATCACTTGGAACGATGCGGTCGCCTACTGCCGCTGGCTGAGTGACGTTGAACACTCCATGTATCGACTCCCCACCGAAGCCGAGTGGGAATACGCCTGCCGCGCCGGCACGACGACACAGTATTCGTTCGGCGACAATTCCCAGGAACTCGCGAACTTCGGCTGGTTCAAAGAGAACAGCGACAATCGCTCGCACGAGGTCGGACAGAAACGGCCGAATGCGTTCGGCCTGCACGACATGCACGGCAACTTGTGGGAATGGTGCCAAGACTTCTACGACGAGAGTTGGTATGCGAAGTCCCCAACGGACAACCCCACCGGCCCGGCGCTCGGCTCGCAATATGTGATCCGCGGCGGTTTCTGGCCCAGCAGCGCGTCCACCTCGCGCAGTGCGCATCGCGGTCGCACGATCCCCTCCAATCGCAGCAACCATTTTGGCTTTCGAGTCGTCCGCGAACTCAACGCGATCAGTCCGCCGCAAGCGGCCCGTCTCGCGCCGCTCAAATTTGAGCTTGGCGGACAGTTGCCGTCGGTGACGAAAGCGACCGGTCTCAAGCTGGGAGACCTCGATGGCGACGGCGATCTCGATTTGTTCGTCGCGATGCTGAAGGCTCCCAGTTTGGTGTTTCACAACGATGGCAACGGGGGGTTCACCGATCGCGGACAACAACTCGGTGACGGTGACAACGCCAGCTTCGCGGTCGCACTGGGAGACCTCGATGGTGACGGTGATCTCGATGCCTTCGTCTGCAACTCGGACGATCAAGCGGACGCGATCTGGCTCAATGATGGTCGCGGCACGTTTCAACGCTCGCCGCAATCCTTCCCGCCTAGCTTTTCCAACGATGTCGTACTGGCTGATGTCGATGGCGATAAAGACTTGGACGTCGCCGTCTCGAACTGGAAAGGCCCTGTCGAGATTTGGATCAACGACGGAGCCGGGCTGTTCGTCAACCGGCAATCCATCGCACGAATCGGTAACACCGGCGTTGCGTTGGGCGACTTGGACGGCGATGGCGATGCCGATCTCGTGCTGACCTGTATCGGCGGTGACAACCGCGTGTGGCTCAACGACGGCCAGGGACATTTCACGGACAGCGAACAGTCCCTCGAACTCGACGAGAGTACTTCCGTGGCGTTGGGCGACCTTGACCGAGACGGCGACCTCGACTTGTTCTTCACGGGAAATCACGGCAACGGCGTCTGGTTCAACGACGGTCACGGCCGCTATCGCGCCGGCGAGCAACGACTCGGCAGCGACAAGTGCGAGGCGGTCGAACTGGTGGACCTCGATGCCGACCACGACCTCGACGCCGTGACCATCGGCGGTGGTTGGAGCGACTCGCAAACACGATTCGTGTGGCTGAACGACGGCCAAGGCCGCTTCCAAAAAGGCCCGGCACTCGCAGCCGGCAACACGCAGTCGCTGGCCGTCGGCGATCTCGATGGCGACGGGGATGCCGACGTCGTCTTCTGCAATCTCGATCAGCCCGGCGAAGTCTGGATCAACCAATCGAACCAATCGACGATCCCGTGACGTCGTGGAGGTTGATCCAACTGCGCACCGTTGCTCGTAGTGACCCCATTTATGGGATCGAGACCGACCGGTACCATGCACGAGCCAACAAGAGCTTGCACCCGCCTCGAATCCAGACACACCTGAAGGACGCGCCGCCGATGCCGATTCCCATCGCAACGATTCGTGACGTCCGTGAAGCCGAAGTTGTCATTCGCGAGCATCTTTCTCCCGCACCGCTGATCCGGTCGTATGCGTTGGAGAAAGAACTCGGCTTGCCCCCCAGTCGCCGAGTCTGGCTGAAGGACTACGGTTGGACTCCCTCGGGATCATTCAAACTGCTGGGCGGTCTGAACTGGATGTCGCACAACCTGGAGCGCATCGGATCGCGACCGGTCGCGGCGCATTCGTCGGGCAACTTCGCGTCCGGGATCGCATTCGCCGGAATGCGGTACGGCAAGCGAGTCATCATCGTGATGCCCCAGAGCGCCCCGCGCGTGAAGTTTGAACTGACTCGATCGTTCGGCGCAGAGATCCGCACGTATGACATCACTCGCGACCACGAGACCGGCGAGCGAGATCGTCTGACTCGCGAAATCGCCGATGGAGAAGGAGCCATTCAAGCCTCTCCGTATGACGACCCGCACGTCATCGCCGGTAACGGCGTGGGTGGACTGGAAATCGTGGCCGAGTTGCAACGTCAAAGCCGCACGGTCTCGCAGTTCTTCTGTCAGGTCAGCGGCGGCGGATTGATGGCCGGGCACGCGCTCTCGATCGCGGACGGATTTCCAAACGCCCAAATCATTGGTGTCGAACCGGCGGGAGCGGACGATTTCCGTCAATCGCTCGCCACCGGTTCGCGAGTCCGCATCGAGCGCCCAGCCAGCATTTGCGACGGGCTCTTGTCATACGATGTCGGAGAACACAACTGGCCGATCTTGCGGAAGCTCGTCCAGCAGTCGGTCGTGTCGTCGGACGCGCACACACAATCGGCCATGCGGTGGCTGTGGGACCGGCACGGCTTACGAACCGAACCGTCCGGTGCGATCAGCGTCGCCGCCTTGCTCAGCCGACAAGTGAATCTGACCGGAGACGGCGATCTCGTGGTCGTGATCAGTGGTCGCAACGTCGATGACGATGCGTTTCGGACGTGGATCGCCTAATTCGACTGTACGAGATTCTCATTGAAGACCCCATCCGGCTTGCCCGGATGGTGAAAAAGATGGAGAGCTAACCAGCGAGTACCCACCAATCTCCCCAACTCTCGCGTTCCTCCGCCTTTGGCGGAGGAACGCGAGAGTTGGGGGGCGTTGCAACGGCATTAACTAGCCCGCCATCTACTTCACCAACGGCACGAGGCCGTTGGGGTCTAAAGTGCTACAGTCGAACTAATGATTGGAAGCCACCGCATGAGTCCACCCCCGCCGTCAGTCGCACCCGCGTCGCGGATGACCCAGCGTTTCCTGGATGTCGTGGAAGGGGTGGGCAACAAGTTCCCCGATCCGGCGTTCTTGTTTTTGTTCGCGCTGTTCATCACTTGGGGTCTCTCGGCTTGTCTTGCGCCGGTGGAGTTCGCCGAACTTGATCCGCGAACGCGCGAGCCAATCCGGATCGCCGATCAACTCAGTGCCGCATCGCAGATCAGCTTCCTGGCGAACATGGTCAAGACGTTTATCGAGTTCCCGCCACTCGGACTGGTGTTGGTCTCGATGTTGGGAGTTGGCGTGGCGGAGCACACCGGCTTTATTCCGGCGATGCTGAAGAGCCTGCTGCGACTGACTCCCCAACGGTTCCTGACGCCGATGCTGTTGGTCGTGGGGATTCTGAGTCATTCGATTGGCGATCCTGGATTCGTGCTGGTGATTCCGTTGGGTGCAGTGATCTATGCCGCGGCCGGGCGGCACCCGCTGCTGGGGATCACCACGGCGTTTGCTGGTGTCGGAGGGGGCTTCAGCGCGAACTTTCTCCCGTCCGGTCTCGATCCACTGTTGCAAGGCTTCACGCAGAAGGCGGCGCAGATCATTGATCCCAACATCACCGTCAATCCGCTGTGCAATTGGGGATTCATGAGCGCTTCGTGTCTCGTGATCGTCGGCGTCGGTTGGTTCGTGAGCGACTGCATCATCGAACCACGCCTGCAACGTCTGCCTGTGGACGGTGAGGCCGTCGTGGATACCGGGATCAATCGTCTCGAACCGCGCGAGCTGCGCGGACTCATGGCGGGACTGGCCGTGCTGATGGCTCTGCTGATCGGCCTGGCTTGGTCGGTCTGGCCGTTGGATTCCGCCTGGCGCGTGGAGGGGGGAAGTCTTGTGGGACGCGATGCGCCGCTGATGAAGGCCATCGTGCCGCTCATCTTTCTGCTGTTCCTCGTCCCGGGTGTTGTTCACGGATATGTCGCGGGGACGGTCACGAGCCATCGTGACATCGTGCAAGGGATGACCAAGTCCATGACCTCGATCAGCTACTACCTGGTGATGGCCTTCTTCGCCGCGCAGTTCACAGCGGCGTTTACACAATCCAATGTGGGAGTGCTGCTGGCCGTCAAAGGAGCGAACACGCTCGCGGCCATGCACCTGCCACCCCAAGTGACGATCCTGGGAGTCATTCTGCTGACGGCGATGGCCGACCTGTTGATCGGCTCGGCCTCCGCGAAGTGGGCACTGCTCAGCCCGATCTTCGTCCCCATGCTGATGTCGTTGGGAATCTCCGCCGAACTGACGCAAGCGGCGTATCGCATTGGCGACTCCACGTCGAACATCATCACGCCCCTGATGCCCTACTTTCCGCTGGTGGTGGTCTACTCGCAGCGCTATGTGAAGAACACGGGCATTGGAACTCTGACTTCGTTGATGCTGCCGTACTCCCTGTCGTTCCTGGTCACCTGGAGCGCGTTGCTGATGATGTATTGGGCGTTGGGCATCCCGTTGGGCTTGCAGGCGACGTACACCTACTCCGGCTGATGCGGGCGGGAGCAGCGTCATTTCGCCTGGAACAAGGAACGCTTCGCAGAACTTTTCAAAAGCCGCGCGTCCCCCAGACAAATCGCGTGTCCCGAATCGGTCACGGCGCGGCTGATGACTTCAGCACGGCCGATGACGGCCGTCACGAGTCGCAAAGTATTCTGCGCTGCCCCACCCCCACGCCGGTGCCAACGATCAGCGAATTGAATAACTGACAAACGACCGGTAGCTTGCGGGCATGAATACGACTTCATCCGTCTCGCGAATGTTGCAGCCGTTGATCCTCGTGATCGTGGCTGCGTTGTTTCAGTCCTTTCGGCCCGGATCAGCAGAGCTTGTCGCTGACGAGGTCGTGCAAGCTTTTCGTGACAACGTTGTCGATCCCGCACACTGGCGACTCTCGAAATCGACGCCACAGGTCAAAGTCGAGATCGAGGATGAGGCCTTAGTCACCACGGTCGACCCCAGTTTTCAGGGCGTGGCCGTGCTCATGGATCATCTCGGAGACTTGACCGGCGATTTTGAGGTGCGGTGCGATCTTGAGGTTCTGGAATCTCCAGCCATCAAGAGCGGATGGATCAATCTGGAACTCGTCTTGTTCGGTGCGGACGGACAATTCCACTCGATGATGGGACTCGATCCAAATGACGGTTCCCGATTCAGTGCGCTCTTCATGCCCAGCGCGGCCGCCGACAAAGCCAATCGCCAGCAAATCTTCGTGTCGGTGGTCCAGAAGGGAACGAAGGGAACGCTGTGCCTCCAGCGGATCGGTGCCGAGATCCTTGTCGGCCACATTCACGAGGACAAGTTCGTCGAAATCAAACGCCTCCCCTGTTTTACAACCCCGATGAGATTGCGATCCCAGTGTTTCATGCGAGATGCGATGCCGACTCCGACCAAGTTTCGCTTCGACAACTTCAAGATCCGCCGGTTGTTTCCGGAAGCGGTTGTCGCAGCGTTCAAGGCCGCGAATCGGAACGGCGATCAAGCGTTGTCCGTCGACGAGTTCATTGCCGGCCGCAGTGCGGCCGATGTCGCCAAGCGAGACTTCAAGCTGTACGACTTCAACGAAGACGGCGAACTGAACGTCGAAGAGTTTGCCTGCGTTCGCGAAGCGATGTCCTTCGACCAGCCGGGAGTGTTGCCCGATTATCTCACGCGTTGCGTCGAACTGGCGGTCGCGGGACTCGATCAATCGTTTGGCAAATGGGATCAGATTCCTCTCCGAAATGTCGACGCGGATCAATTCGTTGCGGCCTGCTTCGCCGAGCTAGAAACCCTCTCGAACAACAAGATCCGCGCGAACCTGCGCGAGGCCGATCCGAATCAGGATCAACAGGTGAGCCGTGCAGAAGCTCGGCGGTTTATTGAGATTCAGCTTGGCGTGCGACGGAATGACGGAAAACTGTTGCGACATCCAAATGGCATGGTCGTCAATCAGGGCTTGTGGTTGCAGATCGATACCGACAAGAACGGCGTGGCCGATCGGGCCGAGTACCTGGAGCACTCAGGGGCCGGGGAGAAAGCGGCTGAAGAATTCACGAAGGCCGATCTCGATGGCAACGATGTCATGACGTTCGACGAATTCAGCCGAGTACCGGGACGAGGATTCAGCGATCCGGTGCAAGAATTTCGCAGGATGGATAAGAACTTGGACGCTCGGCTTGATCGGCAGGAACTGATCGCGGGAACGCCCGATTCGCAGAAGAGGCTGGCTCAACATGCCTTTCCCGGATTTGATCTCAACCAAGATGGCGTCCTGTCACTGATCGAATACTGTCTGACTCCGCAAGCCAACATGATCCTGAATTGGACGACGGAACTGCTCGACGATGGCGACAGCGCTCTGTCGTTTTCCGAGTTCAATATCGACCAGTCGCGGTATCCGATGCTCCGACAGGTTTACTTTCAGCTCTTGGATCGCAATGGCGACAAGCAATTGACGACCGACGAGTTCAATTTCAAGAAATGACCGTACTCGCGCGAGGGTTTGAGGGATCATGCCAGAACTCAAGACTCCGCAGGACTCCACGCCGTATCCGCGTGATCCCAAGAGCCGTCCGGCTGTGCCACCGTTACCAGATGGCAATTTCGTGTATGTTCAAGATCAGGTCGGTGTGATTTGGATTCTGCCGGATGGTCCGCATCGACATCCGCGTGTCTTGGGAAATGCTCTGCCAGCACGATACGCAGGTGATTTGCGAGTCCTCCACGGTAGAATCCACGACGTCACGAATTTGTCGGGCACCTTTCAATACGACGAGCGCGATGGACTTTTGGAAGTCGCCGCCGAATTGCGTCGAGTCGGCTTTGAAGTCGAACCCGGAGCGGTACGATTCTTCCCGCAAGACGGATCGCGGCCGGAAATCTTGGAATAGACCGGAACTTAAAACGCCATGTCCACCCGACTCGAAATCGTCATTCTCGAAGACAACCACGCGCGTCGCCACGCAATGCGAACCGCGTTGACGGATCGATTCCCGCAATACACTGTTCGATTTTTTGTCACCGCCGGAGAGGCGATTGCGCATCTGGTGGACCACTGGGATGAGGTGCTCGCGGTCGCGCTCGATCATGACTTGGACCTCATTCCCGTTGATCCCAGCCGCATGATTGATCCGGGGTCAGGACGCGACGTCGCGGACTTTCTGGCCGCTCGATCGCCGCGGTTTCCAGTGATTGTGCATTCGACGAATGTGCAAGCCGTCATTGGCATGCTGGCCGTGTTGCAGGAAGCTGGCTGGCAAACGGAGCGGGTGATTCCGGATGCAGGTGACGAATGGATCACTCGCGAGTGGTTTCCGACCTTACGAAACGCGATCGTTGATTCGGTCGAGCAGCATGTCGCCGAAGTTGGGGCTCAACCGGAACTGGCGGAAGTGTGAGGGCGAATGATGACTCAACTCGCTGACCATCGCTGTCCTGGTCCGTGTGACCGGCGGACTTGGCTCAAGGTCGGCGGCTTGAGCATGGGTGCTCTGGCGACCGGGCTGAACCCGAATCTCGCGCGGTTGCTCGCAGCAGCAGAGAACGATGGTGGCAAGCAGACGGTCTCCAAAGATTTCTCCGTGATTCTGTTCTGGGCCAATGGTGGTCCAAGTCATTTGGACCTGCTGGATTTGAAACCGCACGCCCCGGCCGAGTACCGCGGCGAGTTCTTGCCGATTCGGACCAATGTGCCCGGCATCGAGATCACCGAGATGCTGCCGAAGCTCGCGACGATGGCGGACAAGTTCGCGATCGTCCGCAGCCTGCATCACGAGCGCGGCGAGCACTCCGGCGGAACCAATCGGCTTCTCACCGGCTATCCGTCCAAAGCCGCGAACCTCAATGACTCGGAGTTCCCGGAAATCGGCTCAGTCGTCGCGAAGCAATTGGAGACGCAAGCTCGCGACATCCCGTTGTTCATGGCCAACACGAAGTTCTACGGCGGCGGGCCGGCGTATCTCGGACCGGCGTATGCCCCGTACATGCCCAGTCCGAATCCGCGCTCGTCCACCGGAGATAATCAATACGATCCGATCCCGATCTATCGTTCCGCCGACTTGGCCGACAACCTCTCGATTTCGTCCGAGGGAGTGTTGGCACTCAACCGTCGGCGCGGGTTGTTGAAGTCGCTGGACTCGCTGCCGCGCATCCTCGATCAGCACGGGACACTGCCGATGCTCGACGGCTTGCAGCGCCGGGCCATCGAGATGCTCTCCAGCAGTCGGACTCGCGAAGCGTTCGATCTGTCTCGCGAAGACGAACAGACTCGGCAGCGATACGGGCACACGCACTTCGGTAAGAGCTTGTTGACGTGCCGTCGCCTCGTCGAATCGGGAGTTCGCTTCGTGCAGTGTCAGGCGGAATATCGACTGAGACCTGAAACCGGACGGACCAGCAACTTCGACGACCATTCAGTCAACTCGCATATCTTCAATTCCTACCGCGAGAAGCTGCCGTCGTTCGATCTGTCAGTGTCGGCATTGATCGATGACCTGCACGCTCGCGGGCTGAGCGACCGCGTGCTGTTCCTGTTCTGTGGCGAGTTCGGCCGGACTCCCAAGATCGCATACCAAGACCCGAGCGGCCGACCTGGCCGCGATCACTGGCCACGCGCCATGAGCGTCTTCCTCGCCGGCGGCGGCATGAAGCTGGGCCAAGTCATCGGCGCGACCAATCGGCGCGGCGAAGAACCGATTGATCGGATTATGGACAGCAACTGCCTGCTCGCCACGATCTACGACCGCTTCGGCATCGACACGGCGACGTCGTATCTCACCAACGCCGGTCGCCCGATTCCGATTCTCACGACGGGACAACCAATCGCAGAGTTGATGTAGTGCTTCATGTTTTCGAGATCAATCGTCCCTGTCTCCGACGACATCGAGTCGGCGGACTAACTTGATTCGGTCTTAGTGTTGTCGCGTTTCGGTCGCCTGAAATTGATGATTGAGGCAAGGACGAAACCAACGAGTGCTCCAGTAAAGCTGCCTATTGCGTCACACCTGACGCTCTCTCCGAAGCCGTGATCGTACAAGTACACGGAACTGAGAATCGCAGGCGACAGAAATGCAAACCCGAAGGACGCCCCAAGACTGGTTCCAACAGCCGTAGTGATCGTGGCAGCACGAGTTCTGGAGTCGCTCAGCAGAAACGCGACGAAAAGCAGCACGGCAACAACAATGCTCGCGGTCCCCAACGGTTCCATCACAAGAAATGGAACACAGCAAATCGTCAGACCGTACACAACGACCAGGATTTTTGATCTGAGCCTGGGTCGCATGGTCTATCGTCCTCGAATCGGTCACTTCCCTTTGCCAAGGAACAGCTTGATCGAGTCGTAGATCGCGTCGCGGTTCGGGATTTCGGAGAGCACGAGGTTGTCGTGCTTGCCGTTGATCCGCTTCAGTTCGCGGATGTAGTCGCCGCTGCCGTATGGGCTTTTCACTTGGCCGTAGCAGTACAGGTTGCAGACCGGCAGCAGGTCGGTCATCAGCATTTGCAGGCAACTGACGTTGTCCTCGCCCCAGTTGTCGCCGTCGCTGAATTGGAAGATGTAGATGTTCCAATCGTCCGTCGGGAAGTCCCGTTCGATGACTTGCTTGGCGACCGTGTATGCCGAACTGATCCGCGTGCCGCCGCTCTCGTGCGTGTGATAAAAGGTGTTCTCGTCAACCTCTTTGGCGACCGCGTCGTGGATGACGTACCGCACCTGCACGCCGTCGTATTGGCTCTGCAACCAAGTGTCGATCCAGAACGACTCGGTGCGGACGATCTCTTTCTGCTCCTGCGTCATCGAGCCGGACACGTCCATCATGTAGATGATCGCCGCGTTGGCCTGCGGATCGGAGATCGTCTTCCAGCTTCGGTAGAGTTGATCTTCCTTCATCGGCACGATCTTCGGCTTAGTGAGATCGTAGTCGTTCGAAGCGATGCTGCGTTTGAGCGCCTGCTTGTAGGTCCGCTTGAAATGCCGCAGCGACTGCGGGCCGGTTTGCCGGATGCTGCTGTATTTGTCCTTCTGCGTTTTGAGCGAGTCGTGACCTTTCGGCTGAATGTTCGGCAGCTCCAATTCCTGAGCCAGCATCTTGGCCAGTTCTTCGATGGAGATCTCGACATCGCGCGTGTGTCCGCTCCCCGGCTCGCTGCCGGCCTGGCCTTCACCGTCTTCCTGATTGCCGCCGCTGCCAATCGGCTGCCCGACTTCCCCCTCGCCTTGAGCGACCCCGCCCGATCCCTTCTGCCCGTGGCGGAAGTGCGGGATGTCGATACTCGGCACCGGGATCGTCACCAGCCGCCGCCCCTGCCGCCCCGTCATCTCTCCGTGAGTGATGTATCGGCGCAGGTCTTTGCGAACTCGTCCTTTGACAATCTCTTTGAATCGTTGCACGTCTCGGTCGATGGCTCTTGTCATATCACGCCTCAATTGATTCGGACGAAGCTCGTCCGTCGATTGTCAAAACTAATCCCGCATCAAGGCTCGAAATCCGGCTTGAATGAAGTGTTTATCCGAGGTCAATGCGCTGGCGATCTTCATTTCCCGCATCACGACAAATGAAACGCAATCCACAAGTCCCCATTCTTTGTCACGATGCAATTTGTAGAGCGCCATGGCCGTACTCAAGATTTCGGGATCGAGCCTCACGATTTCCGCTTCGGTGGAGTTTTCCAGTTCGTCGAACAGAGCGGAGGCTTCGTCTCGAAATCCTCTCGCGAGTCCATTTCCAACTTCCAAGAGAACCGCATCCGTTGTCACCAAGCTCTGCCCGCGAAACTCACCGGCGAGCACCACAGCCTTGTCGTGAAACTCGTCGCGCTCATTGATGAGGGCCAGGAAGAAATTGGTGTCAACGAACGTCATCGAAACTCTTCGCTCCGCTGGCGTACTGTTCGTGGTTTACGGAAAAGTCCGGCGGCGCGGAAATACGAATCTTCTGAAGCCGGTCCATCAGCGTCTCGGAAGCTGGCGGCTGATCGGTCTTTGGCTTCGCGAACCGCTTGACCAATTCGTACAACGCCGGCAGCCGAGCCTCTTCGACTTTGTCGATCTCCTGTTGAATCAAATCCTTCGTGCTCATCTGAGAAAACTCCGATCGAAGTCGCTGGGCGAGACTCCCGCTTGTCGCGCGGCTTCGTCCACGAGAGCCTTCGTTGTCCTGGCGAGATGGATGGTGTTTGGTGTCATCGAGATGCTCAGTAAATGAACCTGTCCTTACCTGTCCCATATCCCCTTCAAATGGTCATGCCGTTCCCTTTTCGCTTGCAAGAACAACCTGACGATCGATCTTCTGGATTCGGCGTAGCTGTGAAAAACCGGCTAGCGAAAGCAATGGCCCACCGATCGCCACTCCCAACAACAAAAACAGTCCCTTACGGATGAATGGGCCAGCGGTATGCAGCCAATGCCCTTCGGGTGGATCAGGTGCCCAGGAGGCCCACCAACAGTATGCCCCAAAAAGCAATGCGGCGGTCACCGAGCCGATGAGTCCAAACAGAATCAATCCGTATGAACGACGCCGTAAACCTCTTCGGTATTCGTTGTCGTGCCTTAATCCATTTGAAATCAATTTCTTCACGTCGTAGAGCACATCCAATCGCGTCCGAAATCGGATCTCTCCATGTGGCAACCGAAAGCAGAGCTTCTCCTCTTCGTAGAGGTCCAAAGGATCAATAAGTCGATGAGCCAAGTCGATCGTGGTCTCGATCACGCAATCACCATTTGGTGTCGTCAGAGTTAATCCTGAATCAGACCACTCCAACACCCATTGTTCGGATGCGTTTTCGATATCAGGGACTAGACAATGCCGAGGCATACGATTCTTAATTTCGCCGAAAATGACTGATGATGGTGAACTAGCAAATTAGCCAACCAGTCGGGAATTTTTAGGCCAGTACACAGATGCCGGCTCGATCTACTCACTCTTCGAGTCCCCGCGAGCAAAGATGCTGGCCACATATTGCAACACGTCCGTCGCCGACTCTTCGTTGTAGCCGAAGTTGCGGATGAGGCGGCTTTTGACGATGTCGATCTTTTCTTGCGTTTCTTTGTCGATCACGTTCGACACGAGGCTCGTCAGCTTGATCGTGTCTTTCTGGTCCTCGAAGAGTTTCATCTCCAGCGCCTTTTGCAGGCGTTCGTTGGTCTTGTAATCGAACTTCTTGCCGTCGAGAGCCAAGGCCCCGATGTAGTTCATGATCTCGCGGCGGAAGTCGTCTTTGCGAGTTTCCGGGATGTCGATCCGCTCTTCGATCGAGCGCATCAGGCGTTCGTCCGGTTGCTCCTCTTCGCCGGTGAACTTGTTCTTCACCTTTTCACGCTGCGTGTAGGCTTTGACGTTGTCGATGTAGTTGGAACTGAGCCGCATCAGCGCGTCTTCGTCGGCGGCGATGGCGCGTTGGACTTCGTTCTTGACGACGTCGGTGTACTCGTCACGCACGACGGAGATGAGTTGGCGATAGCGCTCGCGGACCTCCTCGGCCCCGACCAGCGAGTGATGCTTGAGTCCGCTTTCCAACTCCTTCATGACCATGAACGGGTTGAGACTGGTGGCGGACGGGTTGACGACCAGGGCATTGCTGATTTTGTCCTGAACGTAACGCGGGCTGATGCCGTGCAGGCCCTCGGCTTTGGCTTCGCGGCGGAGCTGCACGATGTTGTCGGTCGTGAATCCGGGCAGCGTCTTGCCGTTGTAGAGTTTCATTTTTTGCAGCAGGCTCAGACCGTGATGCTTGGGCTCTTCCAGCCGGGTAAGCACCGCCCACATGGCCGCCGTTTCGAGCGTGTGCGGGGCAATGTGTTTGCCTCGGACCCGCTTCTCGTTGTAGTCCTTCGTGTAGATACGGATCTCGTCGGAGAGCGTGGTGACATACGGCACGTCGATCTTGATCGTGCGGTCGCGCAGAGCTTCCATGAACTCGTTCGACTGGAGCTTGCGGTATTCCGGCTCGTTGGTGTGGCCGATGATGACCGTGTCGATGTCGGTCTGAGCGAACTTCTTCGGCTTGATCTTGTGCTCCTGCGACGCGCCAAGCAGGTCGTACAGGAACGCCACGTCGAGCTTCAGGACTTCGATGAACTCGATCATGCCGCGGTTCGAGACGTTGAATTCGCCGTCGAAGTTGAACGCTCGCGGATCGGACTCGCTGCCGAATTCGGCGATCTTGCGGTAGTTGATGTCGCCGGTCAGTTCCGTGCTGTCTTGGTTCTTCTCGTCCTTCGGCTGGAACGTGCCAATGCCGATGCGGTCTTGCTCGGACAGGAAAATGCGTTTGACGACGACGTCTTCGACCACCTTGGTCCAGTCGCCGTTGTATTGCATCTGCCGCTCGCGGAATTCGTAGCGGCACAGCGGGCACAGCTCGCCCGTGAATTCGAGCGGGTACTCATGCTCGCCGACCTTGGCCTTGCGGTTCAAATCGACGAACTCGCGAACCGAATCTCGCTGAGCGTCGGGCACGAGCTGCAACGGCGATTCGTGCATCGGACACCAAGTGATGCTGCCGTCGGCCTCTTTCCAGCCGAACGAATACAACGCACCGGCGTCCGTCCAACTGTAGTGCTCCAACCCGCGCTTCAACTGGCGGGCGATCGTGCTCTTCGAGCTTCCGACCGGGCCGTGCAGCAACAACACGCGGCGCTCGCTGCCGTATTTGAGCGCGGCGGATTTGAAGACGTTGACCAAATCCATCAGCGTCTTGGTCAGGCCGAAGATGGCGTCCTCGCCGCCGTGGTCCGGGTCGTCGAAGAACTTGTAGCGGATGAGATTCTCTTTGGAGTTCTCGACCTTGTAGGTGCCGTAGGACATCACCATGTCGTACAGCCGTTGATACGCCGTGCGGTTCACGCCGGGCTGCTGACAACTGATGTCGAGGTAGTCCGAGAACGTGCCGACCCAGTGCTCTTGGCGAAATGCCTCGGGGCTATGTTTCGAGGAAATGTTTTGCAGAAGTTCGCGACCTGTCGACATAGCACCGTTCCTTGTGAGGAGGAAAAAGGCGTGTTAGGGACTTGCCGCTGCCGGTATCACGAACCGACAGCGGAAAGTTGGTTGTTCTTCAGTGCTCATCAGTGGTGTTTTGAAAACAAGAGAAAGGGACCGTCACTCAACCTCGCGTGGCGAGCGGGATATTGGCCAACGGGGCCGGGCGTCTCACGCAGCGAGGGATCGCGGCATCGCACCGCGAAGCAATCCCGAGACGTGCGGGTCCGACCTTCCTTGGCCAAAGCCGACTTGTCAGCGAAGAACAATTCAAGAATCCGCTGGATGATGCCCTTCCTGGGAGCTACCAGCGAAGTTGGGGAGGCATGTCAATCCGGTGAATTATCACGTCAGGGGAAAGTGAGGCAAGACGAGTTTTCCCACTCGTGACTTCACGACGAAGAGATTGCGGCGAATCGTCAGCATTTTTGAAAGCCGTACCGCGATCACGCCAGCACGTCTTCAATCGGTTGCCCATACTGTCCGATGGGAACCGGACGACCAAGCTTGTCTTGTATCGTCAGATGCGGATCGAGTCCCATCGCCGAGTAAATCGTTGCCGCAATGTCGGCATGATTGACGGGACGATCTTTGACCCACGCCGCTTGATCGTCTGACGCTCCGTAGACCGTGCCGCCGCGAATGCCGGCTCCGGCCAGCAGCACCGAATAGCAATGAATCCAGTGATCGCGGCCGGCGTCTTTGTTGACTCGCGGAGTACGGCCGAAGTCGCTCATCACCACCACCAGCGTTTCGTCGAGCAACCCGCGTCGTTCGAGATCTTCCATCAGCGAAGAGAACGACAGATCCACGACCGGCAGGTATTTCTTGAGGATCTGAAAGTTCCACATGTGCGTGTCCCAGCCAAAATCCTGGAACGTGCCGCTGCCGAGCCGGCCGTTGTACCAGTCCCACAACACCGTCACGAACCGCACGCCGCTCTCGATCAGATTCGCCGCGATAAACGTGCTGTTGCCGAACAGCGTGTCGCCGTACCGCTCGCGAACCGTCGCATCGATCCGAGCCGGATCGAACGCTGCTTTCAGGGTGTTCGAGGTCAACACGTCGAACGCCTTCTGCTGAAAACGATCGAAGCCAGACACAGCCGTTTGTAAGACCGGCCCGCGCAGTTGTTGGTCAAGCTGTTCGAGCAGTCCCTTCCGCTGGCTCAGCCGATCAATCGTCACGCCTTGAGCCAGCACATTGTCCGGCAGATGCGGAATGCCTTTGACGAGTGCCGGATCTTCACGCACGGTGATCGGCACACCGGGATCAGTCGTCGGCGTACACATGGCTTCCAGCGGATCGAATCGCGGACCGAGGAACCCGGCATACGGCCCGGCCTTCGTCGTACCTCCGCCCCAGCCGAGCGGCGCGGGCAAGTGGGCATAAGCCGGCAAGTCCGAGGGAGGCGCGGGACGCTTCGCGAACGCTGGCAACGCTCGCTGCTGATTCAGGTATTCGATCACCGAACCCATGCTCGGTGGATACGAATCCTTGAGCGGTCGCAGGTCTTCGAGGAACTGATCCCAGCCGGTGAAGCTGGGCATTGTGTTGTGGCAGTTCGAGCGATTGACCACCGACCGCACGATCGCCGCCTTGTGCATCCACTTCGCCGAGCGTGGCAGGTGCTCGCAAATCTGAATGCCGGGAGCACTGGTCGCGATCGGATGGAACTCACCGCGCACCTCAACGGGTGCCTGCGGCTTCATGTCGTACATGTCCTGAGTCGGAGCGCCGCCGTGCAAATACATCACGACGACGCTCTTCGCTTTGCCCACTCGCGGCGGTTGCGATCCAATCGACTCTGCTCGCAGAACCCTCGGCAACGACAATCCGCCGAGCATTCCAAGCGTACCGGCCTGCAACGTCTCGCGGCGCGTGATCCCGTCGCAAAACCGCCGCCGTCCACCAAGCATCGTGAGCATCACATCGTCCTCGGAACGGTGCGTCTAAAGCGTCAGCAAACTATCGACCGCACCGGACGCTCACAAGCCGTTCTTGATGCGTGTAGGCCGAACAATCCTGTCCGACTTTGATTGGGACGGACAGGATTGTCCGTCCTACTTAGCCAACGTGCTCACGGATCGCTCGCAGCACATCGTCGTGCAGTCTGCCATTGGTGACGACGACTCCGCGATTGGCGGAGAGTTCGCGGCCGTGAGTGAACTCCAACGGCTTGCCGTCGATGTCAGTGACTTTGCCCCCCGCCTCTTCGACGACGAGGACTCCTCCGGCGTGATCCCAGATCTTCTCGCGATAGTCTTTCTTCGTCGGCAGGCGGAGATAGACATCTCCTTCGCCGCGCGCGACGACCGCGTACTTGGCTTGGCTGTCGAGCCGCACCGGCTGCTTCACGATTCCCAACGAGGCCGAGATCATCGCCGAGCGGTCGTGCGCGCTGTGTCCGGATTCGACCGACTCGCACAACCTGACGTCCGCCCATTCCGACGTGGGCGTGACCCGTATCGGAAGAGCCGGAGAATCGCCGAAGCAGGATTGCACGTTTGCGCCTTGGCCGCGCACCGCAAAGAAGATGGTGCCGGCGTCGGCAACTCCGCCCGGTTCGAGCGGCAAGTTCGGGCAGCCGAGGATCGCCACTTCGATCTGGCCGTTGACGATCAATGCCAGCGAGACCGCGTATTGCTCGCTTCGCAGAAAGCCTTTCGTGCCGTCGATTGGGTCGAGCGTCCAGAATCTCGGACCAAACGAGTTCGCGCCGCCGCGATCAATCCAGCGGCAGATCTCTTCCGGCGAACCGTTCAGTCCGATGCGGCTCAGCTCCGACTGCACTCCGTCGAGTGACGATTTGTTTTCCGGCTGACGCAATTCTGCCGAGTCTTCCTCGCCGATGATCGGATCGTTCGGAAATGCCTCGCCGAGCGCGCGGCAAATGACCGCCTGGCTGGCGAAGTCGGCGATGGTCACCGGACTCTTGTCCTGTTTCTCCATCGCGGCGGGGATCGCGCGTTGAACATTGCGGCAGACTTCAGCCGCTCGACGAACGGCGGCGACAGCGATGGAAAGCTCTGTGGAGAATGTCATGAAGGGTGTTGTCACGTTTCAAAAAGAGGATCACGGCAATCGGCTTTCGGCCGGACTTCGTCGCTCTGTGGACCCTGTTGATCAGAGCTCGGCGTTGATATATCAAGTCTGTGAACTGATACAAAGTCGGCCGCCTCGGGAGACTCGGTCAGCAAGGCGTTCGCGGGAGTAAGTGATGACGATGACGATGGCTCAAGCGGCGTTGCAGTTGGCGCTCGAAGCACATGCCGGGCAGACGCGGGACGGACGGGACGGCGAGTGGCGGCGACCGTACTTTGTGCATCCGGTGCAAGTGGCGGCGAAGCTCAGCGAGTGGGGGGCGGCGGACGAGACGCTCTTCGCGGCCGCGCTGCTGCATGACGTGCTCGAAGACACGAGCGTGCCGGCTCAGACGATTCGCCAGCAGTTCGGTGACGCGGTGTTGCGGCTGGTTGAGGAACTGACATGCTCGGCGGATCGTGACAAGCTCGAGTACATGCGTTCGTTCGACACAGCGTCGGTCGAGGCGTTCGTCATCAAGCTGGCGGATCGCTGGTGCAACGTCAGCGACTTCTGCGTGGAGGAACCGGGGTACGCTCCGAAGTATCTGCGAAAGGCCACACCGCTGTTCGAGTTCGTGCAGCGCCGGCAGTCGGAGATTGAGGGGCGGTTCGGAGCGAACGTGTGGCTGCGAATTCGAGCCGACTTGGTGACGCTCTGCCGCAGGGTCGATCTGCATGAAGGAACGTTCGGGTTGTAATCGCGTGTTTTGGCGAGCGGGGCGGCGTCAGCCCCCCGGTGAGTTCGCCCCCCGACGAGTTCGCCGCAAGACCGGGGGGCTGACGCCGCCCCGCTCGCCTGGACCGTATTAAGCGAAGCGGTCGTAGCGCACTTTCACGCTCGTCTGAATTCCGCCGCGCGGCGTGAAGTTGGCCACGATCGTCATCCAACGCGGCTGCGTCGCCGCGACCATGTCGTCGAGAATGCGATTCGTCACGCTCTCGTAGAACGCACCGTGATTGCGGTACTGCTGGAGATACAGCTTCAGCGACTTCAATTCGTAGCAGAGTTGATCGGGGACGTAGGTGATTGTCAGCGTCCCGAAATCCGGCTGGCCGGTCTTCGGACACATCGACGTGAACTCCGGGCAGACCGTGACGATCTCGTAGTCGCGCTGCGGGTAGGGATTGTCGAACGTTTCTAAAATCGCTCGCGAAATGTCGCTCATGACGTAACAAACCTCTGGGCTGACTGACAGGAATTGATGCGGTCGGATTCTAGGGGCGAGCCCAAAAAAAGGCCCGGACCAAAACCGGTCCGGGCCTCTTGCTGGGTGTCATCGACATCGAGCCGAACTATTCCTTCTTCTCGTCGGCCTTCTTCTCGTCCTTCTTTGCCGCGTCGTCCGCAGCCTTCTTATCGGCAGCGGCTTTGTCGTCGGCAGCCTTCTTCTCGTCGGCAGCCTTCTTCTCGTCGGCAGCCTTCTTCTCGTCAGCAGCCTTCTTCTCGTCAGCAGCCTTCTTCTCGTCAGCAGCCTTCTTCTCGTCGGCAGCCTTCTTATCGGCAGCGGCTTTGTCGTCAGCAGCCTTCTTGGCGTCAGCAGCCTTCTTCGCTTCGGCATCGGCCTTGGCTTTCGCTTCGGCGTCGGCTTTGGCTTTCGCGTCAGCGGCGGCCTTGGCGTCAGCAGCTTTCTTCGCGTCGGCGTCGGCCTTGGCTTTCGCCTCGGCGGCGGCTTTGGCATCGGCCGCTTTCTTTGCGGCGGCGGCTTTCTCTTCGGCAGCCTTCTTCGCGGCGGCACCGTCTTCGACCGGCGGTGGCGGAGCGGCCTTCTCTTCGTACGCCTTGGGCTTGGCATCGCTCGGCGAGGGGGTCATCGGAGCCGCTGCGCCGGTCGCGCAAGCTGCTGCTGGCTGACAGCAGGTCGGGGCCGCTTGCTTGCAGCAAGTCTGAGCGACGGGTTGGCAGCAGGTCACTTTGACCTTCTTGCACTTCACGGGTTTGCAACAATCTTTGGCGGAAGTCGCCGCGGGCAGGAACAGTCCGGCTCCCGCAATCAGGCACCACATTGCACGCTTCATGGAATCATCTCCTCGGGTTGTTAGTGTCAGGGTTGCGAATCGTCTCTCGAACGGCGAAGCCCAGCGACCACCTCCTGCCAGCCGGAGACACTATCCGACCCGCTGGGCAGCGACCGAAACGGCGGCATGATGGGAGGTGGCTCGGCACCCGGCAAGGGAGCGGGTGGGGATTACCACGCACGATTCCGCCTCCCGCCGAGTCGTGACGGTTGGAATGAGAGCAAAGGGATGTGGTAAATACGCCCGCGCTCGTAGTGCCCCGATTGATCGGGGCGTTGTCTTATTCAGTGAGCGTCGCGTCCACGACCCCATGAATGGGGTCACTACAAGCGAGCCGCGCCTCGAATTCCGCCTCGGTGAGCACCGGTACGCCGAGTTGTTGAGCCTTCGTCAGCTTGCTTCCGGCATTCTCTCCCGCGACGACGAACGACGTCTTCTTCGAGACACTGTCGGATGGCTTGCCGCCGTGCAGGTGAATCATTTCCTTGATCTGGTCTCGCGAGAATTTCGTCAGCGTGCCGGTCACGACGATCGTCAGCCCCTCGAGCTTTCGTGCTTCCGCATCGGCCGGCCGTTCGGGAATCGGCTCGCCGAAGTTCAGGCCGAAGCCGCGCAGCTCTTCGATCAACTGGCGGCCGGACTCGGAGGCGAGTTCATCGTGGATCGACTTCGCGATGACGTCACCAACCTCATCAACCGTCGCGAGTTGTTCCTCGCTCTGCCGCATGATCTCGTCGAGCGTTCCGAATCGATCCGCCAGAATCTGAGCCGTTCGTGTGCCGACATGCCGAATGTTCAATCCGACCAGCAGCCGCCACAGCGACCGCGACTTCGAGTCTTCAATTCCCTTCAACAACCCGTCCGCCGATTTGTCGCCCATGCGTTCGAGCGCCAGCAGCTTCTCGCGCCGATCGCGCAACCGATAGATGTCAGGGAGCGATTTCACGAGCCCGCTGTCCGTCAATTGCTCGACCAGCTTGCTGCCGAGCCCTTCGATGTCCATTGCCCCACGCGACGCGAAGAACCGCAGCCACTCGCGCAGTTGCGCCGGGCATCCTGGACTCGGACAGCGGATGCGAACGCCTCCTTCGTCTTGCACCGCCTCCGTCCCGCAGACCGGGCAGTGAGTCGGAAACGCAAAGGGTTGCTCGCTGCCGTCGCGGCGATGCTCTTCGACACGCACGACATGCGGGATGATTTTGCCCGCTTTTTCGACGACGACCCAATCGCCGATTCGCAGGCCGAGCCGTTCGATCTCATCGCGGTTATGCAGGCTCGCGCGAGAGACAGTCGAACCGGCGATCTCAATAGGCGTGAGATGCGCCACCGGGGTCAACGCTCCCGTCTTGCCGACTTGGACTTCGATCTCCTCCAGTCGGGTCGTCGCTTCGTACTTCTCCCACTTGTAGGCGATGACCCACTTCGGAGCTTTGCTGGTTCGGCCGAGTTGCTCGCGCTGTTCCAGCGAATCGACTTTGATGACGAGGCCATCCACCTCGAAGTCCAACGCATGTAAGTCGTCCATCAATTGGTGAGCGTACTCCAGCGTTGCATCCATGTTCGGCAGCGTCGCCACGCGCGGTGTTGTCGGCACGCCGTATTGCCGCGCCGCCTGCAAGAACTCGCCGTGAGTCTGATGCGCCGCCCCTTCGCTGTAGCCGACGCTGTGCGCGAAGAACCGCAGCTTCCGCGCCGCGCTCAACTTCGGATCGAGCAGCTTCAACGCTCCCGCGCAGGCATTGCGAGGATTCGCGAACGGCTCGGCTCCCGCGGCGATCTGTTCCGCACGGAGGTGCGCGAAATCCGAGTTCGCAATGTACGCCTCCCCGCGAATCTCGATCACCGGCGGGACGTCGTCGCCGCTGAGCCGCAGCGGCACACCGCGCATGGTTCGTGCGTTGGCCGTGACATCATCACCACGCCGGCCGTCGCCGCGAGTCACCGCCGTCGTGAGCACGCCGTGTTCGTAGATCAACGCCAGCGAGACGCCGTCGATCTTGAACTCAATCGTGTATGCCGGCTGAACTCCCTCACCCAATCCCTTGCGAACATCCGCGTCGAACTTGCGCACGCCCTCTTCTTCATAGACGTTCTCGATCGACAGCATCGGCACGCGATGCTCGACCTGCGTGAAGCCCGCGATCGGCTCACCGCCGACTTTGTGCGTCGGGCTATCGGCTGCGTCGAGTTCGGGATGCTCCCGCTCGATCTGTTCCAACCGCTTGAGCAGCCGGTCGTATTCGAGATCCGAAATCTCCGGCTGGGCTTCGACGTAATACAGCCGATTGTGCCGCCACAGCTCGGCCCGCAACCGTTCGACTTCCGGCTTCAATTCCGACATGCAATCCCTTCAACGCCGTTGACCCCGGCTTCACCTCGGAGGTTCGTTGTTGTGAAATGAGGCAGGTTCGTGGCATCATGCCGCTGATCCGTGTGTGACTCAACAGTCCGTGAGGCAGGTCACGCCGAGGGTGGTCGTCGGAGAGCGAGCGATGCGGCGGCGAGATGTTCTCACAATGGGTGGCATGGCGGGGCTGACCGCGAGCCTCCCCGCATGGCTGCGTGCTCAAGAGCGAGTCGATTCTCAGACGCCCGTCGAGAGCCGGATGTTCGGCAAAGCCAAGTCCGTTTTGATGCTGTTTTTATCCGGTGGTCCTCCTCAGCATGAGACGTTTGATCCAAAACCGGATGCTCCGGCCGAGATTCGTGGGCCGTTCAATCCGATCAGCACGTCGGTGCCGGGAATTCAGTTCTGCGAGTTACTTCCGCGCACCGCGCTGCGAGCACATCGGCTGGCAGTCATTCGATCGATGTTCACGAACAACAACATTCACGGCGGCAGCGGCTATTGGGTGCTGACCGGCCGGCAGCTTCCCAGCGGCGACGGCGAGAACGCTCTGCCGACCGATTGGCCGAACATCGCGTCGATCGTGAAGCTGCTGCGGCCGAGCGAGCGCTTGCCGTCGCTCTCGGCCGTCACGCTGCCGGAGTTGTTCATCGGCAACGGCGGCAACATCGAGTCGGGCCAGTTCGGCGGCATCCTCGGCCCGCAGTGGAGTCCCGAATTCATCGAGTGCAAACCGGCCGACAATGCGAAAAGCTTTCAACTCGGCGGCATGTACTCGCCGCGAGTCTCCGGCGAGCAGATGAAGCAGCGAGTGACATTGCTCGATGCGCTGGGCCGCAGCTTCGAGGGGGCCCCGCGCAGTGCCACCGTTCAAGTGCATGACAGAATCACGCAGCAAGCGTTCGAGTTGCTCACGTCGGGCGGCGCGCGGCAAGCGTTCAATCTGCACGAGGAACCGGATTCGGTCCGAGACCGTTACGGACGATACCCGTGGGGGCAAAGCGTGCTGCTCGGCCGACGGCTGATTGAAGCGGGCGTCCGATTCGTCACCGTCAACTGGCCGCGCATCCCCGGCGACCGAGGTGTCGATAACCCGCTGTGGGACACGCACGCTCGCAACGCCGATCGCATGGAAGATGTCCTCGCGCCGCAGTTCGATGTCACGTTCGCCGCGCTGTTGGACGACTTGCAGGAGCGCGGCTTGCTCGACGAAACGCTGGTCGTCGCTGTCGGAGAATTTGGTCGCACTCCGCGCATCAACGCCAACGCCGGCCGCGATCATTGGGGGCCGGTGATGAACGCGGTCCTTGCCGGAGCCGGCATCGCGGGGGGCCAAGTCTATGGCAGCAGCGACAAGCAAGGGGGATATCCCGCGACCGATCCGGTCAGCGCCGGCCATCTCGCCGCAACGATCTTTCATCTCGTCGGCATCAATACGCAGGGCACGTTCCGAGATCGCGTCGGCCGCGAACTGAGCATCACTGACGCTGAGCCGCTCTTCAAATTGCTGGGGGACGAACCGGCGACGTTGCAACGTATCGCGTCATCCGGCGACGTCATTCGAGTGCCGCCATTCCGCGAAGGCTCATTGAAACATCCCGACTTCTCGACCACAGAGACGCTGCTTCCTGCCGATGCACCCGCCAGTCCGAAAGGCTGGCGAGCCGCGCCGCTCGTGGATGCGCCGACAACTCTGTTTGGAGCGCAACTGCTTCTGCCACATGCCGCGCTCGGCCTCTGGCCCAATCGCTCGGCCGACACTGCAACGATCCCGGCTCAAGCTCAAGCGATCCTCGCTCAACAAATCCTCGATCCTCAAGCCGGACACTTCACGGCCAAGGCGATCCTTGCCGGCGACGGTTCGTCGCGAGCCGCCTTCGAACAATTCTTTCTCAAACATTTCCGCTGTCGCCTGACGCTGTTCCGCTTCAACGAACCCCCGAAGTCGGCTCTGAAACGAACCGAACTCGCGTCGCTCGAGTTTGCTCCGACGTGGCTGGATGCTAAAGCCGCGAATTGGCAAACCATCACGCTCGAAAAGCAACTCGCCCCCGCTGCGCTGGGCGCGAACTTTTCGTTCGGACTGGGCATCGGCGTCGCGTTGGTCATCGAACGCAAGACCGACGGCCCGCTGCCTGTCCCTGCTGATTTCGGCGAAGCCTTCGTGCGAGTCCAACGCATTGACGTGGAATTCCGCGGATGGCAGATCGCTTGAAGACATGTTGGCAACCGCGAGTCTTGGGCGAGAGGGCGTGATGGGTAATCCGTCGCGCAAGTTACGGCAGGGCGCTTCTGGGCAAACGCTCATCGGAGAAGTAGAGTTGCTGCGGCGAAGATCGATTCCCAGAAAGCGTCCATCTTGGAAAGAACGATCGAGTGCCGTGAAATCTTGGGAGACGAACAGCGATGCAATTAAGTCTCGTGCGTCACCTCAAACCGTATGGTTTTTTTCGCCGGTTCCCAATCGCCGAGCGTCCGCGTTTTGGTTCTGAGCACTCGCTGCGGTTCGCGGAATTGTTGCAAGAGTTCGCGGCCCGTCCTTCGGACGT
Source organism: Planctomyces sp. SH-PL62 (assembly GCA_945905295.1). GTDB lineage: Bacteria > Planctomycetota > Planctomycetia > Planctomycetales > Planctomycetaceae > SXKJ01. The sequence goes on from CAMDPX010000025.1 coordinate 38,729, forward strand.
CGAGCAGCGTGCCAAGTTGCTCAGCGAGCGTGCCTACATTGAGGAATTGGCGGGCCGGGGGGAAGCCGCGCAGCGATCCTTGGCGCAGGCGATCGAACTTGTGTCTGGCCGCGCTCCGGCACTGGCTCACGAGTTTCGATATCAGAGCGCGAAGCTGCGCTACCGGTTGTCGGACCTCTCCGGAGCACAAGCGGCGCTGGAGAATCTGGTGGCAGTCTCAGAGATTTCTCCACAGTTACGGCGTCGAGCGTATCTGATCCTTGGACGTGTGGAACTCGATCAAGGCCGATTCACTTCGGCTATCACGGCGCTCAACCATGGACTGTCGGGCGACAATACCAAAACGAACCGCGATTCGGGTAACTTTGACCTGATCTACGCGCACTTTCATCAGATGGGCCGCGAGCGTGCTCGTGAGATCTTGGCGACCGTTGAAGAGCAGATTGAGTCGGGAGATCGAATCGGCCAGGTGGCGATCGCCTACTACCGTGGCTGGCTCGAGCAGCGAAATTTTGCCGTGTCGCGGGCGTCTCTGGAATTGGCACGCGACAAGTCCCATGACCTGCCCTCGAAAGACCCGGCCGCATGCTGCGAGCTGTCGCTGGCGCTGCAGGATTTCCGGTGCGGGCGGCTAAAGGAATGCCTTGCCGGTTGCGATCGTGTCCAAATTCTGACAGGGCCGGACTCGCGGCCGGACCTGCCGCTGTCGGCACAGTTACTTCGCGGCCGGACATTCATGGTCCAGGGCTACTATGCGGCGGCGATCGAGCAGTTCAAACGTGCGTGCGAAGTCGCCTCCGTGAAGCGTCTCGAGATCCTCGGAGCCCGGGCATATGAAGGGCTGGCCGATGTCCATGCCCTGATCGGAGAAATCCTGCCGGCTCGAGCGGCCATCACCGAAAGCCTGCGACTCCACCGTAAAACCGGATATGCGATCGGGGAGGGGATTGCGCTGTTAACCCTCGCGTCGATGGAGCGGCAGTCAGGCGAAGCGGAGCAGGGACTGACGGCTCTGAAGTCCGGGAAGGAAATCGCTCAAAGAATTGAGAACAACGTCGAGCTGGCGAGGGCTGAAATCGAGTTCGCCGAAGTTTGCCTCTGCAATCACGACTTGCCAGGTGCCGGGACCGCACTGGCTGCGGCGGAGAAACTTTCCGAAGCGTTGGAGAGCAGTGATCGACTCGCGACAGTGAAAGCTCTCCAGGCGAAGGTGCTCTCTCTTCAGGACCGTCCCACCGAAGCGTTGGCGCGACTCAGCGAGGCAGAGAAGCTCGTTGCCGAAAATCCCTGCCGTATCTTCCTTGCGGAGATTCTGGCTGTGCGTGCTGAAGTCATCGAAGACGGAGGCGACCGCGAAGGTGCTTCCAGACTGCTCGCCCAAGCGAGCGAACAGGCTCTGCAAAGTGGTGCCATCGGTCTTGCGGAGGAGTATCGGCGTTCGTCCGAGGAAGTTCGAGAACGCGAATTCGCCCGCGGGTTGTTGGAACGTTATTTCGACGCCCGCGTGGTGTCCCGATTGCTCGCCCGCCCAGAACGGCGCACCGCAGATAGTCACGATCAAGTGGTGGCGATCCTCTTCAGCGATATCCGTGGCTACACAACCCTTTCCGAGAACCTTTCGCCTCACGAAGTCGTGACTTTGCTCAATGAGCATTTCGGAGCGATGTCGGAAGAGGTCCAGCAGTTCGGCGGTCTGATCGACAAGTTCATCGGCGACGCCATCATGGTTGTGTTCGGCGACCCTGGCTCTCCGCGAGAGGACGATGCGTCGCGTGCCGTCCAAGCCGCCGTCGCGATGGTACGCCGACGCGAGGATATGAATTGGAAGCGAGCGAGCGCGGGATTGCCCCCCGTGAAAATCGGAGTCGGGATTCACATCGGCCCTGTCATCATGGGCCATATCGGTTCCGAGCGACGGCTGTCCTACACCGTGATTGGCGACGCCGTGAATATCGCGTCGCGACTGGAAGCGGCCACCAAGGAATACAATCAACCGATCCTCGTCAGTGAAGATGTCGCGCGAGCTCCAGGGCAGTTGCTGCCCGTCTCAGAAATCGGTGAGCTCAACTTGAAGGGCCGGGCCGCCCCCGTGCGAGTGTTTGCTGTGGAATGCTCGCCGTAATGCCGATCACTCGCCGTTGAGCACGCTCAGGTGCAAGGCCACGCAGTCCGCCAGTGCGGTGACGTTGTAGCCCCCTTCGAGCAGGCTCACGACTTTGCCGCCGCAATGCTCCTTCGCCACGCCGAGCACCTGCTGACTGAGCGTCGCGAAGTCTTCGGTCTCCAGGCCCAGCGAACCGATCGGGTCTTGCGTGTGGGCATCGAAGCCGGCGCTGATGAGCACCAACTCTGGCCGACAGCGCTTCGCCGCATCATTCAGCATCGTCTCGAACCGTGTGAGATATTCGCGTCGTGCCGTGCCGAACTTCACCGGCAAATTGAAGATCGTTCCCGATCCTTTGCCCTTGCCGGTTTCGTCGGCGTCTCCGGTGCCGGGATAAAACGGCGAGCGATGTGCTGAGAAGAAATGAATCTCACCGTCCTCGTAGAAGATGTCCTGCGTGCCGTTGCCGTGATGCACGTCCCAATCCACGATCAACACGCGCCGCAGTCCGTGCGCCTGAGCCTGCCGCGCGGCAATCGCCACGTTGTTAAACAGACAGAATCCCATCGGACCACCGGCCAGCGCGTGATGTCCCGGCGGCCGGATCAAGCACAACGCTCGGCGATGCTTGGCGTCCGCCGCCAGTACTTGATCGACCGCCGCGCAGGCCGTGCCCGCCGCTCGCTCGGCCACTTCAAAAGACCGCTTGCTGCAAACGGTGTCCGCCTCGATGCGCCCGCCACCGTCTCGGCAGAAGCGCTCAACACGAGCGACATGCTCGGCCGAATGGACACGCTGCAATTGCTCACGCGACGCCGCCGCGATCTTGCCGGCCACGCATGACTGATCCAGTTTCAATTCGGTCAGCTTGGCGGTGATGCTTCGCAGCCGCTCCGCTTTTTCCGGGTGCTGACCACCAGTGTCGTGTTCGAGGAAGAGTGGGTCCGTGAAGAGCAGCGTCATGGAACGTCTCGTTCAGAAGGTTTAATCCTCGGTAGCCTGACTCTCCGAGTCGGGACTTTCACGAACGCATTCCCGACTCGGAGAGGCTGTGAAAGAATTGGTAGCTGAACTCGCCAGAGTTCAGTTTTCTCGGCGAATTCTGAAGTCTGGCGACTTCAGCTACCAAAAAGGTCACAGCCTCGGAGAGTCAGGCTACGATTTGAAATGGCGTTCAGCCATGTCGTCCAGCGGCCCGATGAAGACTCGCCGCTTTGTTCGCTGAAGGCCGGGAGCTTGGGTGTAAAGATGCGTGTGCTCATATCCCAGTCGTTCGGCGAGATTGCGAATCAGGCTTTCGCGGACCTTGGGGATCGCCGTCAGCCGTTGTCGCGCGGCCTCCAACGACGTCGGCCGCAAACCGCGCGAGTTGGTGCGTGTCGAACGCAGCAGCGACAGGTCCGGTCGCACGTTGACCGTCAGACCATGCGACGTCACCCACGACCGCACGGCCACCCCTACCGTCGCCAGTTGGCCGAGCGAGCAGAACACTCCCGGCTCGTCAGGCAACCGATGAGCCGAGACGCGCAGTTCGTGGCAGACGTCGAGCACGGCCTGTTCTAAGCGTCGACGATACTCGTCCAGTCCGAGACCCAACCGTTGCAGCGGCACAATCACGGAGGCCGACAGTTGTCCGGGGCACTGCATCCAAGCTCGGCCGCCGCGGTTCAGCCACCGGACGTCGATTCCCAGTGTCTGCAACTCGGCCGGTTCGCGACGCACGTCTGTCCGACTCCCTTCGCGGCCGATCGTCACCACCGGCGGATGTTCGCAAATGAAGAGCCCGCCCTGTCGGTCGTCGCGTTGGATCACTTCGTCCCGAAACTGTTCTTGCAGACGCAGCGCCGATTCAAAGTCCACCGTCCCGAGCAGAAAAACCTCCAGGGAATTGGAGGTTCGCTCGGACGACGACCAGCGGGAGGATTCAGAATCAAGCATGACAATTCACCAAGTCATCTGGTCCGGGGTCAGGCACCCTGCCTGTGGAACGCGATTCTAACCGCGACGAATTTCTTTCAAGATCAATTCACAGGCCGGCGACTTGTTGAGCGCGTAGAAGTGCAATCCCGGAACGCCTCGCGTCGACAGTTCGCGGCATTGGCGGATCGCCCAATCGACGCCGATCTCGAATTGCGCGGCTTCATCGGTTTGCACGGCTTCGAGCCGAGTCGCCAGTTCGATCGGGAAGACCGCACCGCATAGCGACGTGATTCGCTTGATGCGAGCGAACTCGGTGACGGGCATGATGCCGGGAACGATGGGCACTCGGATGCCCGCCTGTTCGCAGCGATCGCGGAAGCGGAAGAAGTTTTCGTTGACGAAGAAAAGTTGAGTGAAGATCGCATCGGCACCGCCATCGACTTTCCGCTTGAGATTGTCGAGATCGGTTTGCGGATCGGAGGCTTCGGGATGCTTCTCTGGATAGCCCCCCACACCGATCCCCAGGCCGGGGTCGTGTTGCCGTATGAGTGCCACGAGTTCGTTCGCGTAGCGCAGGCCACCTGCGACCGGCTGAAAATTCGTCTGGCCGGCGGGAGGATCGCCGCGCAGCGCCATGATGTTGCCGATGCCGCTCTGTCGCGCGAATGTCAGCCAGTCGAGCAACTCCTGTCGTGTCGATCCCACGCAGGTGAAGTGAGCGGTTGCCGCGATGCCGTAGCGGCGTTGAATCTCGACACACAACTCAACGGTTCGCTGGCCCGTGCTGCCGCCGGCTCCGTAAGTGCAGGAGATGAACCCCGGTTGAAAAGCGGTCAGGCGGTCGAGGTTCTCGAACAACGCCACGTCGCCGGCCGGGGTCTTGGGGGGGAAAATCTCAATCGACAATCCGAACTTGCCGGGGCCGTAGTTTTCTCGAATCTGCATCAAGTCTTCTTTCAGGCTGGCACGCGGCTCGCGTGCGGGTGGCGGATTGTAAGTGCCAATCGAAAGATGCCTCAACCGCGAATGTCATCCTTGATCCGCCGCACCGCACGACGTACTTTGCAATCCACATGGATGACCTCTCGAAATTGAATGCCGCGCAGCGCGATGCTGTCACAACGCTGTCCGGTCCGCTGCTGGTGCTCGCTGGGGCCGGCACTGGGAAGACGCGCGTCATCACGGTGCGCATCGCGAACCTGATTCGGCACGGAGTTGATCCGGAACGCATTCTGTCGGTGACGTTCACCAACAAGGCCGCGAAGGAAATGTTGGAGCGAGCGCTGGCGCAGCTCGGCGGCAAGCCCAAGCGGAAGCCGTGGATTTCGACGTTTCACAGCTTCTGCGTCCGCGTGCTGCGACAAGACATCGAAGAACTTGGCTATCCGAAGAACTTCACGATCTACGACCGAGGCGATCAGGAATCGGCCGCTCGCCGAGCGTTGCGCGACCTGCGCGTCGGCGAGAAGCAGATGCGGCCTGCCGATCTGGTGAATCGAGTCAGCCAATGGAAGTCGCAAGGCGTCCTGGCCACCGACGCCAGCGATCACGTCGAGCATGACGGTGATGTCGTCGCGGCGATGGGCTACAAGAAGTATCAGTCGATCCTGAAGTCGTCCGGCTCGGTCGATTTCGACGACTTGTTGCTGCTGACGAACCGGTTATTTCATGAGCATCCCGACGTGCTCGAAAAGTATCAGCGGCGTTTCGACCATGTGCAGATCGACGAGTATCAGGACACGAACGGCTCGCAGTTCGATTTGATCGAGGCGCTCGTGCGCGGGCACCGCAATCTGTGCGTGGTCGGTGACGACGACCAGTCGATCTATGGCTGGCGCGGGGCGGACATCTCGCACATCCTCAAGTTTCCGCAGGTCTTTCCCGGCACGAAGGTTGTCCGTCTGCAAGAGAATTATCGTTGCACCGAGCAAATCCTCGGTCTCGCCAACAGTCTCGTGCGGCACAACCGCAACCGGCACGAGAAGAAACTGTTCGCGTCGCGCAGCGTCGCCGGTTCGGTCCGTTACCGCGAGTACGAGAACGAAGAACTCGAAGCCGAAACGGTCGTCCGCGAGATCGAATTCAACCTGCGTCACGAACGAGCCAAGTCCGACGACTACGCCATCCTATTTCGCACGAACGAGCAACCGCGCGTCTTCGAGGTGCAGCTTCGCCGATTCAAAGTCCCGTATCTGCTGCTGGGCCAGCGATCCTTCTTCGACAACAAGGAGGTCCGCGATTTGTTGGCGTATGTGCGAGTGATTTCTCAGCCGCTCGATGAGCAATCGCTGCTGCGAATCATCAACACTCCGGCTCGCAGCATCGGCGATACGGCGGTCGAAAAGATTCTCGCACGAGCGGTCGCTCGCAAGATTCGCTTCTTCGATGCGGTTCCCAGCCTCCGCGATGAGAAAGAGATCACGTCCAAGTCCGCGACCGCCGTCGAAGCGTTCGCGACTCTGCTGACCGATTTTCGTCGCCGCTTTGAGGAGGCTCCCAATCGCATGGCAGAGACGTTTCACGAACTGCTCGAAACGATCGACTACGACCTGGAAATCCAACGGCAGTACAAAGAGCCGGACCAACAACTCGCTCGGCAAGGAACGATCGAGCAACTGATCGACACGATTAAGGACTACGTCGCCAACGCGGACGAACCGTCGCTGAGCGGCTTCCTCGACAACGTCACGCTGTCCGACCGCGACATGGGATCGGACAAGGATGAGCAACTCAAACAGCGCGGCGTCCGCCTGATGACGATTCACTCGGCCAAGGGACTGGAGTTTCCGCGCGTCTACCTCGTTGGCATGGAAGAGGGTTTGTTACCGCATCGCCGCTCGGTCGATGCCGAAGGCGAATCGCCGGAGTCGATCGACGAAGAACGCCGCCTGTGCTACGTCGGCGTCACGCGCGCGAAAGATTCGCTGACATTGACCCGCGCGCAGTTCCGGAAGAAATGGGGCAAGCTGCGCGAAACGATTCCGTCGCGATTCTTGCACGAGATGTTCGATGAACTCCCCGCGCCCGCCGAGACCGATCCAGCGGACGAGATCGAAGCGGCGGATTAACGGAGAAGGCAAAGAGCCCGACGAATCGAAGGAGACGACGAATCCTGACAACTACCGACATTCGTCGTCTCCTTCGATTCGCCGGGCTCCTTTTCAATTCCCTTCGACGTCGGCGCAGTTCATGCCAATGATGGCAAGCCTAAGATTGAGGAGGCTTCGCACATGAGCTTGTCGGCTCATTAGCAAGTCGTCATCGTTCGCCCGCTCAATTCCAGATCAGGATGTCACGCGCATGTCACACGGATTTCTAGGCTATTCCTCGACCTTCATGCTCGACTTCGTGGTGACGGCGCTGGTCCTGATCGTGCCGGCTCTGCTGGCAAGTGTGTACCTGGTGAAGGTCCGGCGGAATTACGTCGCGCATCGAAATCTGCAACTGGTGTTGGCCAGCGTGCTGCTGGTGGCGGTCGTTGCGTTCGAGGTGGATATTCGCATTCACGGCGGCTGGCGAGCGATTGTCGGAACACGCACGCCCGCGTTGTCGGTCGAGCAACTCGCTGCCGTCAAACAGATTTTGTCCGTGCATCTCGTCTTCGCGATCTCAACGCCGCTGCTGTGGGGGACGACGATTGCGCTGGCGCTGAAACGGATGACGAAACCACCGGCTCCGTGCGAACACAGCCGGCTGCACAAGACCCTCGGCTGGCTGTCGGTGATCGACCTCGTGCTGACGTCGGCGACCGGGTTGCTTTTCTACTACCGAGCGTTCATCGCCTAAAGGACTTGGCGAGCGGGGCGGCGTCAGCCCCCCGGTTGAGTTGTCGTGATCATCGCTGAACACCGGGGGGCTGACGCCGCCCCGCTCGCCTGGATATTGGCTATTGCGCGCGTTCGGAGCGTTGCGGGACGGCCGATTCGAGGTCATCGCCAAAATGTGCCGGCGGGACGGGCCCGCGCAAGCTGATTTCGCGAGCCGCCTGTTCGATGCGAATGATGTGGTCGCCGAGTTGTTCGATGCGCTTGTTGACCTGCTCGGTCGTTTGTTCCAGGCCGCCGGACACGAGCGTCACGACTCCGAAGAACAACAGCATCTGCCCGGCAGTCGCGAGCAGCCAACCCATCGGAGCGTAGTTGGCCGGGCCGCCGAAATAGCTCCACACGACCAAGCACGCTCCGGCCGTCATGCCGAGCACTCCGGCATACGCCAGAAACTGTCCCGCCATCGCCGACCAACTTCCGGTCGAGCTTGATTCAGAACGCCACACGGCCGGATCCCAAGTGGGAAACCAGAGCACCGGCCGGCGCGGTTCGCGCTTTGTTTCCGTCACCGTCGGTTTCGATGCGAACGGCCCCAGCGACTCTTCGGACGGAGCCATCGCTGGTTTTGCGCTCGCGAAGCGATCGGCGGGATGCGCTGCGTCCACACGATAGACGTTGTTTGCCGGAGCGGTGGCCACGAACGGTATGGGAATGATTGTCGGCCCCGAACTCGTCGCGTCCGGCGGAACCGCCAGCGGATTAGGGTTCGGCGCGGCCAGAGGTCGTGACGGCTCAACCGCGGTCGCGAGGGGATTCGTGAATTGGGCCAATGATGGCTCACCAAACAAATCGCGTTTGACTTCGGGGACGCTTGGAATCACCGCGGCCGTCGGCGGGATCGTCGCCTCTGCGGTAACGGTCTCGGCCTGGGGCACGGCCTGGGGCACAGAGATGACTGTTGCGACGTCCGGCTCTTTCGATGGTTCGACGCTCGTGGGAACGGAAATGGTCGGTCTGGCTGCGACGCTCGGAGGGCTCGGCGTTTTGGGAATCGGCCCAAAGGGATCAATGACTTGTCCGCTGGACCAGCGTTGAAGTAGCTCGCGAGCATCCTTCGTCCGATCACCAAGTCGTTCGGTGATCGGGCGCGTGGGAGGCAGGTCAATGGTGCTCAGCAATGCGCCGCAGATCGTGCAGAAGACGCGCTGGTTGTCCGCCGAGACCTCGGCAGCTACGTCGGATTGGCACTTCCCACACCACATCGGGCATCCTGCCGTTTGAAAAAACTTCCGTGCGAAGAACTCAATGTCATCACCGCGAATTTATGGCGAGACTGGAAATTCACGCAAGACCGTTGTTGGGATGGCGACTCGTCTCCGCGCTGCGGTCGGAGGTCGTTATACCTCAACGCGACACAGGCGAGCGGGGCGGCGTCAGCCCCCCGGTGAGTTCGCCACCGAA
>CAMDPX010000026.1 GCA_945905295.1 Planctomyces sp. SH-PL62
GGGCTTTCGACGATCGCTTGGCCGAAATGGAATTGCCAGATGCGATTCGCGATCGAACGCCACGTCGTCGGGTGATCGGGGCGCGTGATCCATTTCGCGAGAGCGGCTCGGCGGTCCCCTTCGCGATGCTCAGCCGGCAGCGAGAACTCGACCGGGACGTCTTTCAGAATCGGCAAGACTCCTGGCTTCGCGACCCCGCGCGGTTGCAGCACGTTGCCGCGATGCAGGACTTGCACATCTCGCGGTTTGCCCTTGGTCGGTTGAAATCCGCCAGACGGCTCGAAGTCCGTCGCGGCGGCGAGAACCATGCGGCCTTGAGGCAACGACGCGAGTTGTTGCTGCGCGGCTTTCAGGTCTTTGTCCAATTGCTCGCGGCGAGTCCGTCGTTCCGGCGTATTGATGCGGTCCAGAATCGCCTGATGTTGTTTCTGTATCTCAGCGAGTTGCGTGATCGCAGCGGTGTCTCCCGCTTGAGGCCAGATGCCGTCGGTCAAGTTCTTCTTGCCCCACCGAGTCGGGGCTTCGATCGAGTCCAACGATGCGACTTCGGCCTTCAGCGCGGCGTTCTTGCCGTCAGCGGTCAGCACTTCGACTTCGGCCAGCGCGAACATGAAGTCCTTCGTTCGTTCGCGCAGCTTCGGCACGGTGATGCGAACGAATCGAGCCTTCGTCCCTTTCGCGTTGATCGAAACCGGCACGAGTCCGGGATTCGGAAAGTCCGTAGCCACAGGCGGCTCGCCAGTGGTTGGTGTTGCGTTGACGGAGATGACTGTTTGCGAATCGGGCACAGGCGAGCCGCCTGTGGCTACGGTGAAACGCATCGGGAAACCGAAGCCTGCACCGATCCCGCCGAACTCGTCGTGGCAAGCGTGCAGCACGATGCGGTCGATCTCGACGACCTGGCCGAGATCAATCTGCACCCACTTCGCCTTGTCGGGCGACGATTCAATCGCGCTGTGATAGCCGTACTCCGGCTTCTTCACGAGTGGCTGGGCTTTCGGCGTCAGCTCGCGAATCTCTTTCTCCAGCCGAGCGAACTCATCGCCGCCGGCAGTGCGAATCTCGGCATCCAGTGTCCCGATCTTCGATTGCAGGTCGCGCTGTTTTGCCAGCAGATCGCGGCGCTGCTGTTCGATCGACGGGTCGAGATCGTAGGGCCGTTCGGCACGATCGACGGCCGCGAAGACGGATTGCAGGCCGTAGTAATGCTGCTGCGTGAACGGGTCGAACTTGTGGTTGTGGCACTGAGCACACTGAATCGTCACGCTGCAAAACGTGTTGAGCGTCGCCGTGACCATCTCGTCCCGGTCGTTGTGCCGAGCCACTTTGCCGTCGATCTTCGATTCGGGAACCTCGACGTGCCCGATGAAATCCCACGGCCCGGCAGCGATGAAGCCGAGTCCGAGAATTCCGTCGGGAGTGCCGGGATACAACACGTCACCCGCAATCTGCTCTTTGACGAACCGGGCATACGGCTTGTCTTCATTGAACGAGCGAATGACGTAATCGCGATACGGCCAGGCATTCGGCCGGAGCTTGTCCTTGTCATAGCCGCAGGTGTCGGCGTACCGCGCGACGTCGAGCCAATGTCGCCCCCAGCGCTCGCCGTAATGCGGCGACGCCAGCAGCCGATCGACAAGCCGCTCGTACGCGGCCGGATCGGGATCGTTCACAAACTCATCGATCTCATCCGGCCTCGGCGGTAATCCGGTGAGGTCATAAGTCAGACGCCGGATCAGCGTGCGACGGTCGGATTCGGGGGACGGAGTCAGTTTCATCTCATGCTGTTTGGCGAGAATGAACGCATCGACGGGATTCCGGATTTCAAATTTGAGATTTGAGATTTGAGATTTGAGACTTCCGACGTCCGGCACTGCCAGCCGCACGACCGGCTGGAAAGACCACCAGTCGGTGTTCGTGACGACCGGATCCTCGATCCGAAATCCGTCCGGCCATTTCGCTCCGCCAGCAATCCACTGCTCGATCGCAGCGACTTCTTCGGATTTGAGTGGCTCGCCGTTCTTCGGCATTGCCGGGCGTTTGCCGTCTTGTGATTTCAAGACGGTGAGCAAGTGACTGTCGCTCGGTTTTCCGGGCTCGACGAATCCGCTCTTGGATAACTCGTCGGTGGTTTGCAGCGCGAAGCTGCCTTTGTGATCGACGGAGTTGTGGCAACTCAGGCAGCGTTTCTGAATGACCGGGACGACACGGTCGCGAAACACGTCGTCGGCTTGCGCGGCGAGATTGAGAAATAAGACGAACAGAACCGCGCGGACTGACATGATCGGTCGAGCGTGTTGTGCGGTCCTTGGTTGGGCAGGAATGCCCAACCTACGAACTGCGAGGGTTCGCCACGTCATTTCTTGCCTTTGTTGTTCGGCTTCTTGTTGTTCTTGTTGTTCTTGTTGTCGTTGGCCTTGTCGGCGGCTTCGGCCTGTTTGACCTGCTGTTGCTCGCGAGCCAGCTTGGCGGCGTCGGCGGCGATCTTGTCGCGGATGCGTTGCATCTTTTGGCCGGCGACTTCCGTGGCATCGGCGGCGGCTCGCATGGTTTGCAGAGCGGATTTGATCTCCGGATCGGCGTCGATCAGGTTGCGAAGTTTTGCTCGGAGTTGATTCACGCGGTCTTGAGCGTCCGCGAGTTTGGCTCGCGCAGTTTTCGCGGAGGAGTCCCCTTCAAGCGTGATCTGTTCGAGTTCGTTGGTCGCCAATTTGTCTTTGCTGGCCTGAGCGATCTCTTTGCGTTTCGCGTCAGCCGAGAGTCCCTCGTCCGCGCGGATTGCCTTCAATCGTGCTTCGGCTTCGGCCACCTTCTTCTCGGCGGCTTGATACTCGGGCTTGGCCTTGAGCGCCGTCAGCACGGGGGCAGCGGCCTCGTCATACTTTTTCTTGGCGGCGTCCTGTTCGGCCAGCGCCTTGTCGATGCCGGAGGTTTTTTCGTGCTTGGCCTCAATCCGCTTACGAGCCTCGTCCAATTTTTGGCGAGCGGCTTTCTCCTTGCCTTCGGTCTCGGCCAGCGCCTTCCGAGCGTCCTGCAAGTCTTTCTGATCGTCCTTCAATTTGTCTTGTGCCTGTTTGACGTCCTCTTTCTCGTTCTTGATCTTCTGGTCGTCCTTCTTTTCCTGCGCAGCGTTGTTCTTGTTCTTGTTGTTCTTGTTGTCGGCCAGAGCGAAGGATGACAGCAGCGACAGGACCAACATCAGGCTCGATGCGTAATGCAGCCGATGAATCATGAGGAAATCTCCCATCAACGATTTTCTTGGGAACGATGACAACGTTGATCAGCCACCGGCGACAAGTCGCTCCCACGGATTGAACTCACAGGCTTGGCGGAATGCTACGGACAGATCAACGATGACTTGGCGAGTGGGTTCGATGGGCCAAGTCACTGTTGGAAGCGGGTCAGAGTTGTTCCAACCCCAACCTCGGTAACGACGGCGATCCGCATCATGGCAGACCGACCAAGCATTGCGATCGTACTCGGCGAGCCGTTCGGTGGCGTGCGGAACAAATCGATCTCCGCGTTGCAGCGCGTCGATCTCCAGCAGATTCACTCCCGCGTCTAAGTCGTGCTCACGCTTTCGCAGGTACTTGGACTTTTCCAACTCACCGAAGACCCCTTTGTAGGTGGGCGAGAGCAGCTCCGCAGCAGCCACGACCTGATTGTCCGGTACTCGTCGAATGACCAAACGGTATTGATGAAACAGCTCGCAAGGTTCATCCACTTCGACGACCGCCATCGTCGGCTGTCCAAAGCGGCTCATCGTGGTCAGGACTGGCTCCGACCGAGCGACCGCCAAATCCGGAGCAACGGGAGTCAAGCGTTCGTTGTCGGACGGAGCAATCAACACCGCTTCCGATTCGACGAAGACCGAGAACTCTGCCGGCAGTTGCGGACGAATCAATCCGCGAATCTGCAACAGCCAATCCTTGTGAAAGTACGCCCACAAGCGACCGGCTTCGATGCGTTCCAGCAGTTGATTGGCAGGGTGCATTGTGGATTCCACGTCTTTCGCCCACGCCGATGGCGTTGGGGTTAAACGACCTCTTCGATGACGTGGCCGTGGTCGAGGACGAACATTGGGCGGCCTTCTTTGTTGGCGACGCGCGATTCTTGATCGATTCCCAGCGAGTGATAAATCGTGGCCGCGATGTCGGCGGGGCCGAAGTGTTTCGTGATCGGATAGGCGGCTTGCTTGTCGCTGGCTCCGACGACCTGACCGACCTTCGTGCCGGCTCCGGTAAAGAAGATCGAGCCGCACGCGCCCCAATGATCTCGGCCGCCGTCTTTGTTGATCTTGGGCGTGCGACCGAACTCGGTGAGGAAGACGACCAGCGTGTCGTCGAGCAATCCGCGTTGCTTGAGATCGCTGATGAGCGCGGCGAACGCCTTGTCCATGCCAGCGACGTGATAGCCGCGCATCGCCATCTGGCTGATGTGCGGGAATTTCTGTTCGGGCACGTTGTGGTTGTCCCAGAGGTTGCCGTAGTCCGGGTCGTAGCCGTAATCGACCATGATGAATCGCGCGCCGGCTTCGACGAGCCGCGAAGCCATCAGGCATCGACCGCCGATCTTCGTGCGGCCGTAGGCGTCGCGCACGGCATCCGGTTCTTTGCGGATATCGAACGCGTCGCGAATTTTGCTGGAGGTCAGCAGGCCGAGCGCACTGTTGAAGTTGCCGTCCACCGCTTCGGCCAGTCGCTGTTGCTCGATGCTGCGCTGAGCTTGATCAAAGGTCTGCCGCAGAGCGACTCGGCGATCGAGTCGCGTGAGCGAAACGCCTTCCGGCATGTCGAGCATCTTGGGACGCAGGTCTTCATCGCTGACCGGCGACGGGTTTGCCGATTTCTCACCGACCGTGAAGTCGGGCTGTTCCGGCTGCCCGCCGACGCAGAACGGAGCGTAGTGGTCTCCCAACCAACCGCCGACGAACAAGGGATATGGCGGCGGGCCCGGCCGAGTGATCCCCGGCACCGCGATGTAACCGGGCAAGCCATTTCGCGAGCCTTGCAGATGCCACACGAGCGCCCCGATGTTCGGCTCGGAGAAGAGCTGCGCCATCGTGACCTTGCGGCCGGAGAGCGTGTAAGCCTGGCTCAGCAGATGATCGTTGCTGTCGTGCGAGAAGCTGCGGACGATGGCCAGTTGATCGGCGATCTTCGCGAGGTTCGGGCACGCTTCGGCAAATTGCACGCCTGGAAGTTTCGTGTCGATCGCCGCCAGCGTTCCGCGAATCTCTTCGGGAGCTTCTGGTTTTGGATCGAACGATTCCAAATGAGTAACTCCTCCGCCCATCCAGAGGTAGACGACCGACTTGGCTTTGCCGAAGCTGGCGGCGCGAGTTTCATTGGCTGATGCAACGCTTCCCAATGCCGCGGGAACGAGAGTCGCGGCCACGCTGACGGAGCCGACACGCAAGACATCGCGGCGATTGACCAGCGAGTTTCCGGGGCCGAACAGCGGATCGAGGCGGGAAAGTTGTGGCATAGCGTTGAGACCTCATCGGGCGGATGACAGGCGAGCCGCCTGTGCTACGGAAGATCGGCCATTGTGGCGGTGCGGCATTATGTCGCGTGAAACTCGGACCGGGCAAGCGGCAAAGATCCGATGAAGAGTCAGGCGAGCGGGGCGGCGTCAGCCCCCCGGTGCATTCATCACAGAACCGGGGGGCTGACGCCGCCCCGCTCGCCTGACCGTCTCACGAATGTGGTTCTACTTCTCGCCCATCAACTCCTTGAGCTTCGGCTCGGTCGCCTGCGCCCAGGTCGTGTAGCTCTTTTCGTTGAGGTGCAGCAGGTCGGGCATGACCTCTTTCGAGAGCGTGCCGTCTTCGTTCAAGAACTTGCCGCTGATGTCGAGGTAGTGGACCATCTCACCATCAGCCAGCTTGGCGATTTTCTCGTTCGCTCCGATGTTGACCTTGCGCTTGGCGTCATTGGCATCCGCCCCACGCGGGAAGATCGCCAACACCAGGATCTTGGTCTTCGGCAGTTTCGTGCGCAGCTTCTTGACGATCGCCTCGACCCCTTCGGCAATCTGGTCCGACGTATTCGTCCCGGAGTTGTTCGTGCCGATCATCAGCACGGCCGCCTTCGGAGAAATGCCTTCGACATTGCCGTTGTCCAGCCGCCACAAGACGTGTTGAGTCCGGTCGCCGCCGATCCCCAGGTTCACGGCGTTGCGCGGCGCGTAGTACTTCTCCCACACGGCCTTGCCAGAACCTTCCCAGCCGTGCGTGATCGAGTCACCGATCAGCAACAGATCGACGTTTCCTTTCTTGACTCGTTCATTGAACGACTCGTGCCGTTTCATCCATGTCGCTTCGCGCGGCACGGGGACGATCGCATCGTTGGGCTTGTCTTGAGCCACCGAGATTGCGGCTGAGTTGGCCAGAGCGATCAATGTGGCAACCGCGAAACACCGAACCAAAAAACGATTACAGCGAAGCATGAGTGAATCTCCTTCAGGGGTGAGTGGCTCAGGGGTCGGGTGTGCGAATTTCAGAATTTGCCGCCAGCGTCTTTTCGACTTCCCAAACTGTTTGTCGGCAAATTCTGAAATTCGCACACCCGGCCCCGCGTTCACCGAATCCTATCGACCGGCCGTTTGTTTTTCGCTGGTCAGGAACGAGATCAGGTCCACGAACTCATCGACGGTCAGCGTCTTCTCCAAACCGTCGGGCATGATGCTGCCTGCGTGAGCTTGCGACTCCTCGATGTCCGCCTTGAGCAGCGAGTGCTTCTTCCCCTGATTGTCGGCGAGCACCAATGCGTCCGCTGTCTCGGAGACCTTGAGCCCGCTGAGCACTCGGCCGTCTTGCATGGCGACCGTCTGCGATTGAAAGCCGGCGGCGATTGTGCGGCTGGGGTCCAGCAGTGATTCGATGATGTGGATGCGCGAGAAGCGACTGCCGATGCCGGTCAGTTCGGGACCGATTTTCTCACCTTGCTCGCCCAGTCGATGACACTTCAAGCAATTCGACTTTTCGACGGTGAGGAACAGCTTCTTTCCGCGTTCAACGTTGCCCGTGCGCGACAACGCCGCTTCGATGAGCCGTTCGTGTTCCGCTTTGGAACTTTTTGTTCGGAACCGAGCGTGAAATTCGGCGGCCGCATCGGGAGTGTTGCCAAGCTGAATGACCAACCGGTTCGTCCCTTTGGCCAACTCCACTTCGCAGCGATCGGAATCCGGCTGGAAGCGGTGCGGTTCGGCGCGAGTCAAAACCGATTTGCCGTTCAGCCACACACGCAGCGGAGCGTTGCTCGACAGCAAAAACTGAGCGCTGGCTGGATCGGAGACTTTGAACTCAGAAAAGGCCACCCACTCTCCATGAATCTTCCCGTCCGTGCGCAGTCGCGACTCGGGACCGACTCCGAACAGGTGAGTCCATTGCGCGGTCCCCGTGTCGGCGTTCTTCACGGATCGGGAGTCGTCTCCCAAAAACTCGACGACTGCGGATGCCGTGTTCGGTGGCAAGGGGCCGACAACGTCCCAAGCGGCCAGGATGCCGCTCGCTCCCTGAAGTTCGCGAACGGAGAGATCCAACTCCGTCTGTCGTTCGACGGTGAACCCTTCCCTCCGCGACCACGATGACAGCATTTGAATCGCCAAATTCAACACCTCGCTTGATGAGTTGCGCGTCGCGATCTTCGTGACGGCCTGGGCCTGGACGTCGTCCCCTTCGCCGAGTTCCGCGAGGCATTTCAAAGCGCTGAGCTGTGTCGTTCGATCCGACAGTGAAGCGACGGCCAGCGGGACCACGCGCGGTTCGCGCAGTTGCCGCAAGGCGTCGAGACTCGCGCGACGGGCGTCCGGGTTCTCGTGGTCGTTGCGAGCCATTCGGATCAGGCCCGGAATCGCCGCGCTGACTTCGAGTTGCCCCGCTGCCGTCGCGGCGGCACGGCGAACGTCTGAGTCTTTGTCGAAGAGGCCATCCACAATGGCGACACCTCCGTCGGCGACGTGCAGCAATCCAATGGTCTCGAACGCCGCCGCACGCGCTGCCGCAGAACTTGACCGAGTGCCTCCCTGTAGCACGAGCGAGAGCGTTTGACTGACCTCGTTCTTGGCAAGCCATGTTCCATCGGCGCGCCGCCCCAATTCACGCAGCACGTCGGCCAGCAACTCATCGTTCGCAAGCGGCGTCGTCAGCGGCAGCAACCGTCCTTCGCGTCCCTCGCCGAGCGATTCGCACCACATCTTCAAGGCCGTTTGTCGCAAGCTCGTAAGCTGCCGAGCATCCATCATCAAAGCGTGCAGTGTGCCTCGCCGATCCTCGGCCGGGTGCGTTCGCAGGGCATCGAGAACAGCGGAAATCTTCTCGGGATCGTCTTCGTCTTTGAGCCACGCCGACAGTGTCTCCAGCTTGGTCGGAATCTTCTCACGCTGCATTCGTTTGAGCACTTCCAATCGCACGGCCTTGTCCGAGTCGGCCAGCAGCCGATCCAAGGCTTGTTCGATCAACTCAGTCTTCTCCCATTCCACGGTGTTCGCCGGACGCGGTGCGGGACGGAAGCCCCAATAGACCCACTGAGCCGGCGGCTTCCGATGCACGCGACTCAAGAGGTCTGCGTACTCGCGCCGGCGAGTGGGGTCGGTTTCCGTTCGCAGTCGGCCTTCCAAACCATTGACGATCTCCGGGGCCGGTTGATTGGCGATCGCCCGTAGCGCGACTTCGCGCAACCCAAATAGACGGGGCGGTCTTAAGCTCGGATCTTGGCCGAGCGGAGGAGTTGGCGGTCGATGCGCACGGACTTCGAGCAAGCGCAACACTGCCGGCCAATCGCCACAGCGACGCAACGCTTGTTGAGCGGCGTGTGCGGCCGCCGCGTTCATCCACCGGATGTTTTGCGACATCCAAAGTGGAGTCTCGGTCCACTTCATTCGCCCCAGTGCGATGAAGATCTCCAGTGGAGCGATCGTTGACCGCGTATGGTCAAGCCTGCCCAATCGCTTCGCGACATTCACAACCCCCGATCCGGAATCGAGCCGATGTTCAACCAACACCGGATCATGCAAATCAGCCAACGCCCGAATGGCCTGCCGTTGAATGCGGACTTCTTCGTAGGACACAATTTCTTCGTGGGACATAGCGAGCTCGAACAACTCATCGGTTGCCCGCGAACCGAGCACATGCGCGAGAATCCACACGAAGTGCATGCGCCCTTGCAGATTGAGTTTCGCCTTTCGCAGCAACTGCAAAACACCGCCAGGATCATCACGGCCATGCCGCTCAATTTCGAGTTGAGCTTCCAGCCGTTCGTAGTAGCTGTCCGAGTTCAACCGCTTGGCCCAACCGGCGACGTCGTGGGGCACGTTTTCATCGTGCCCGGTTTTCACGGGCACGTTGGAAACGTGCCCCACATACTGCACTCGATAAATCCTCGCGCGGCCGCGCTTCGGACGTTGCCCGTCCGCCCAATCGGCGATCAGCATTGAGCCGTCGCGATCGACCACAAGGTCCGTCGGCTTGAAGCCGTAGGGGTCGTTCTCCGCACCAGACGCGAACTCGATCTCCTTCACCGGCGAGAACGCTTTGCCGGGTGACTCCGGTGAGTACCGCATGACCGCTCGGCCCCATTCGCAGAAGTAGAGACCGCGATACTCCGCCGGGAACTGCGTCTCACGGTAATAGACTCCGCCGGCCGACGAGCCGAGTCCGAGATCGGCCAGCGGCGCGAGCGCCTCGTCCGGTCGCTCGTCGTAGAGATAGGGATAACCGTGATCGGCTCCGAAGAAGCTTTGGCAGACGCGGATCTTGTAGTTGCCGCCGTCGTTCTCGTTGTCGCGCGTGTAGACGTTGAGATCGTCATCGAGCGCCACGTCGTAGATGTTCCGCAATCCGGTCGAGAAGACATGCAAGTCGCGTCCATCAGGCCGGCACCTCAAGATGCCTCCGCCATTGAGCACCAACAGATCCCCCTCCGGTCGAACGACATCGCAGCCGCGATCTCCCAATGCCAAGTACAACCAGCCGTCATGGCCAGCGACGATGCCGTTGGAGTTGTGCAGCCGCACTTTGTCCTCTTCCGGGCCGAGACCGAAACCTTTGAAGAGATTCTTCCGCTCGTCGGCCACTCCGTCACCGTCGGTGTCGCGCAGCGCGGTGAGATACGGTGCGTGCATCACGAATACGGTCCCGTCGTGATACGTCAGCCCTTGAATCGAATTGAACCCATCCGCCCAAATCGGAGCGCGGTCGGCGTAGTCATCGCCGTCGCTGTCCTCGACCAGCCGAATCTCATCGCGCTGAATGATGTCGGTCGTACCCAGCCCGGTCATGTAATCGACCGCGACGAACATCGTATTGGCTCGTGGCCCCAGTGCGATGGATGACGGGTACTCAATCAACGGATCGCACGCGAAGAGCGTCGCTTTGAACCCCTCCGGCACCTTCAGCGGCGGAAAGCGTCTTTCCGTTTCTGGACCGGTCTGCGGTTCAGCGGCCGGCGATGCCGACCACAACAGGCTCCAACAACACACCACCGTAAGGAATCGTGACATGCTGAATTCTCCAAACACGCTGTGTCTTCCGCCAAGCTCGGCCAGATGCCAGCGGCGAACTCTTACGCACCTGGATCGCGTTCTTCAAGAAGACGCAAAAGTTCTTGGAGAAGACGCACCTCCGCCAACGCAAAGACTTGCTCAAGACCGAATGCCACCGCATGGGCCTCGCCCCGTGCTTGGAATTGACCGAGTAATTGCTCGGCATTTGGCATTTGCGTTCGGCTCACTTAACTGTTGGGAGACAAATCGACGCCACGACTTGCGTTGTTGCGACATGCTGGTGGCGCGACACTTTCGTATTTGTACTTTCTGGCCATCGTTCGATATTCGGCGGCTTGGCAAACTTCCCGTACGATGTGATATCGTCCGCTTCACCATCCCTGATCGACGATCGAGTGTTCGGGCTGATTCATGCGCAAAAAGAAAAAGCCGGGGTTGAGCGGCAAAGAGTCCGCGGATGATGTGCCAAGTTGGGTCGACGGTGAGCAACCGCTGACGACGGAGACTGGGCGAGAATTTGCAAAGCGGTTGCTCGACGACAAGTATGGAGCGGAAAATTATCCCACCGGGCCAGGCAGCGAGTTCAGCAAAATCAAGAAGTGGGGCGACCGTGCGTTCGAGTGACGGATCGGAGGATTAGCCATGGCGACCGTTTTCGTGCTTCAACATGTGCATGCGATGGGGAATGACTCCGAGGATGCGAAATTCATTGGCGTGTACTCCTCGCGTCAGAAGGCCCAAGAGGCAGTGACGCGGTTCGCCAACTTGCCCGGCTTCGCGGACACTCCAGACGGGTTCCATATTGACGAGTATCGCATCGATCACGATCAGTGGACGGAAGGCTTCGTGACGGTCACTGAGGCGTCCCCATGTGGCAAACAGGAGGCCGAACAAGACGCTGCACCTGACCGGCGGGTCGTTTTGTCTTCCTAGCGTTCAAGATTCGATAGTACTGTTCTGATGGAAACATCACTACTACCGAGGAGACCTCATGGCTACCGTCGAGGCAAGTAGGCGAACGGCAGAAGAAAACATACCCGCCAATACAAGCCCGACGCGCCAGCGAGTGCATTCATTCGGAGTGTTGTGTGGGATTCACTCGCTGGCGCGTCGGGCTTGTATTGGTACGTTTTCACCACCCGTATTAGGCCGCGCGTGACTCACTTAACTGTTCCGCCGGTGCGAGCATTCCATGAAGCATGTGTTTATCAGTTACGTGGAAGAGGATGGCGACATCGCCCGTGCTATCGCCACGGGCCTGGAGCGAGCCGACTATTCGACATGGTACTACGAGCGCGACAGCGTCGCTGGTGCCAACTACTTGTTGCAAACCGGGGAAGCCATCGACCAGGCACCCGTGTTCCTCTTGCTGGTTTCGCCTGACTCGATCGGCTCACGTCAGGTTACAAGCGAAGTGATTCGCGCCTTCGAGTGCGGGAAGCCATTTCTGCCCGTACTCCGCAACCTCACTCATGCGGAGTTTCAACAACGTCAGCCAGTTTGGCGGCAGGCCGTCGGAGCGGCGGCCTCGGTCCGCATCCCTTCGGGAGGGGTTGTAGCTGTTCTGCCCAGCCTCCTTGCCGGGTTACGGAACCTAATAAACATTGAACCAATTCACTCCGCCCAGAGAGGTATCGCAGCGGCAGGGAAAGGTGTGGGAACGAGGCCGGCTTCCCCCCGAGCGGCAGGATTGCAGCATCTGGCCAACGATGTGCGGAATCGGACGATTCAGTTGCTCCAGGCCGCCGCCCAGCATGAATTGACTTGGGTTCCAGGCGGCACCTCGAACCATCTGATCTGGCACGCTGGCCACGCCCTCTGGGTACAGGATGTGTTGTGCCTCAAACTGATAACGGGGTCGAGTGAACTGCCCGGAGGCTGGGAAGAGATGTTCAAGATGGGTTCACGTCCGGCCTCTTGGAGCGAGCCCTGGCCCGCGAAAGAGGAACTGCTAGTTCAACTGAAGGCTCAACTTCCCAGGCTCGTGCAACGGATCGGCGACCTAAGTGAGGCCGAACTGGATCGCAAACCCCATTTCCCACATCCGGGTGACCGACGCAGCCTCTGGGAGAGTATCCTTCACGGCCTTCACGACGAGGCCGCGCACCAAGGCGAAATGTACCTGCTGTTGAAGATGCAGCGGCTTGCGATGGCAGCTTCGTGGCAAAGGAGAACAGCCGAACTTCTATATGGCCCCACTCTGTCAACAGAGCGCACCGCGAACGCGGTGAGGAATTTTGGAAGTTTTGGTCCTCACGAATTTGGGTGACAGATCACTGAGTTGGTTGTGGTTGCGGGTCGCGTACGGGGTGGCTTCTGCAAACGGTGTCGATTCGACCGGATCGCTCCGGTGCGACGCACCAAACATCTATTGAGGGTTCGGCCGAAGTGATCTCGCGATCAAGGCGGCTGTCCGAAAAGACCGGCGAGCCAATTCGCGCTCGCGTCGCTCAGGTGTTTCAGCCTTCGCCGCTTCTTCTCTTGAGTCGATTGTTCGTCAGTGCCTCCGGCACGGCGGATGGGAATCCGACGTGATCCAGCGCATTCACGCCCAGCGGCTCAGTGAGCAGTCGCGGTGATTCAGACTCTCCTAGAAACTCTTCCGTGCCTCGGCCTCCGGTGGATTCAAAAAGTGCGGGCTCACGGGATGATCCGTGTCCAGTTAGGCGGCACTCGGGGTGAGGGCGTCGCAGTCCAGAACTCTCAGGTCTCCATCTTCAAGGGATTGGGGAAAATCTAAAACCGGTCGGCGGCAGGTCGCCAATCAAAGCCAGGGGTTCCAGGTCTGTGGCACACGGAAGTTCGTAGACCGATCGCTCCGCGACCGGAAGACCGGTCACAACGCAATTCGATCAACGAGCGTCATCCGAGTCGTGGAACGATTCGGCGACAATTCAAAAATCACTTCCGCAAGGTGCTCGCCTTTGAGCAACCCAGTTAGGCGTCCGGCTCACCCACCGCCGCCGGTGATTCCCGCGTGATCATTTCAAAAAACGGGGTTCATCGAACGACTCCTTTCGTTTCAGCATCCAATAAACCGTGCGGCCCAGCCGCGCCGACAGAATCGAAATCGCTTTCGCTTTACCGTGTTTCTTCTCCAGCCGAGCCACATAACCCTTCGCCGCCGGATGTTCACGCAGCATCAGCAGCGCGGCTTCCGAGAACGCCCACCTTAAGTGCGCGTTGCCGATCTTGTTGCCGTGACCCGCCGTCTTCTTCCCGGCCGACTCGTGCGAGCACTTCACCAGCCGGCAGTACGACACGAATTGCTGAACGCTGCCGTAGCGCCCGATGTCGTGGACTTCATACAAAATCACCATCGCCAGAATCGGCCCGATCCCTGGCACCGTCTGCAATCGCCCAAACGCCTGCGGGTCGTCGATCTTCGCGTGCTGAGTCAAATACAACTCGATGCCCCGAAGCTGCTCATCCAGATGCTCGGCGAACGCCAAGTCGGAACGCACTGCCCGCTGCACGCTCTCGTCCGCGAAGCGTTCGGCAATGCCGACTCGATTCGCGTGGTACGACAGCTTTTTCTCCGGAGCTGCGACGTTGTACTGCGTGAACGTGTTCGTCACATGCGCGATCGCCTGGCCCCGCAGTCGCACCAGCTTCATGCGTCGCCGCAACAGATCGCGCGTGGCACGCATCTCCTTCGGGTACACGAACGCCTGCGGCAACATCCCGCCCCGTAACATCCGGGCGATCTTCTCCGAGTCGATCTTATCGCTCTTGGCCTTCCCCCCGTGGATCGCCTTCATGTACAGCGCGTGTCCCAGCACGAAGGCGATCCCTTCTTGGCGACACAAATCAGCCAGCCAGTACCACGCGAACAAACACTCGCAGCAGACGACGAGCCCCTCGCGATACGGCAGGATGAGCTTGAGAAACCGCCCCGGATCACACGGCAAATTGAGGTGCTCGCGAGTCACCCCCTGGGCATCGACCACGCACACGTGCATGGTTCTTGCGTGAAGATCAACACCGCAGTAGAACGAGTGCGTCGCTTGATAAAACCTCATCATCGGTCTCCTGGAAGAAGAAGCGGTTGATCCCGTCCACAGCACTGGTCCCACACAGACCAGTCTGCGAGCCTTCCGGCATCGCGCTTAAACTTAGGACAGCCACCTCCATTCCTGGAGGCCATGATGAGTATCAGGGCCTTGGGCTGTAGCTCTTTTGTTTCTGGGCGGCGGCGGCACACTGAACTCTTAGGCTGCGGAGATTTCACTTGCGGAAGCGTTGGTTCACACTCTGTTCCGCCGTCTCGATGGTGCTGTGCGCGGTGACGCTGGCGCTTTGGGTTCGCAGCTACCATCTCGGCGACCAGGTTGGCTGGTACATCAATCGGTGGAATGCAGGTGAAGGACGGTTCGGAGCTATCGGGTTCGATTCAGATTCCGGTGGGATCGTCTTCTTCCTCCAGCGTCGGGAGTCACACTTAGACCTGCTCGATCCTGCCGACGCTGCGTTTCGGAGCACTAACCCACCACTCTGCGAGCCGTCATGGATCACGCATGACCCTTACGGCTACCCATACATGACAGATTATTCCGGAACGAGCGGGTTCGGTTTCGGGTATTTCGGAGGCCCCTCTGATCGCACCGAATTGCCAATGGTGTACCACGATCATTTCATCGTGATGCCGGGATGGTTGCCGTCGATCCTCGCTGCGGTTTTGCCGGCGTCGTGGTTCATTCGTTGGCGACGCCATCGATCAACTCGCAAGCCAGATGGCGGAGGGTTGGTTGCGGCATCTGGCGGGGAACCAGTTTGAAAGCCTGTCCGCCGGAGCGAATCCGGCCCGCGCCGAGCGCGAGCGTCCTAATCCGAGAGGCATGATTGACGGGACCGACGCGATTTCGACAATGCGAATCCATGACCACGCAACATCGTGCCCCCCGAAACCGAACCGTCACTCTCGAAGATGATGAGATTCGTTCGTTTCATTCGCGGTTGATTCAGCTCGAAAGACCGCAGACGGTCAACACGCTGGTTGGCCGCACGATTTGCCAGGATCTCTTCCAGGCACTGCCGCATTTGCCCGATTCGTTCGTTGACTTGCTGATCGCCGATCCGCCCTACAACCTCGATAAATCGTTCAACGGCCAGACCTTCAAGGCGCGGTCACAGGATGACTATGAGGCGTGGTTGGAGTCGTGGCTCGTTCCACTCCGTCGGATTCTGAAACCGACAGCTTCGGTTTACCTCTGCGGCGATTGGCGTTCTTCCGCCGCCATTCAGCGTGTGGCCGAGCGGCATTTCATCGTCCAGAATCGAATTACTTGGGAGCGAGAAAAGGGACGCGGCGCACTCACGAACTGGAAGAACTGTTCCGAAGACATTTGGTTCCTGACGGCTTCGCGGCAATACACCTTCAACGTCGATGCGGTGAAGCTCAAGCGGCGCGTGATTGCTCCGTACAAGGATGCGAATGGCGATCCGAAGGATTGGGAGCAGACGGAAGGCGGAAACTACCGCGTCACACACACCTCGAATTTGTGGACCGACATCTCGGTCCCGTTCTGGTCGATGCCGGAAAACACCGATCATCCGACTCAAAAACCGGAAAAGCTCATCGCCAAATTGTTGCTGGCCAGTTCGCAGCCGAACGATGTCGTGTTTGATCCGTTCCTGGGTTCGGGGACGACATCGGTGGTCGCCAAGAAGCTGGGCCGGCAGTTCGTCGGCGTCGAGATCGACGAGCACTTCTGTTGCTTGGCCGAGAAGCGGCTCGCGATGGCCAGTCGCGACGACTCGATCCAGGGTTATCACGACGGGCTGTTTTGGGAGCGGAACAGCTTGAGCCAACAACGGAAGTCGGCCAAGGTTTCGTCGCAGCAACAGAGTCTCGTGCTCTTCGATCGGGAGCACGTCGGATGAAGAGCACGTTGTTCGACAGCGACCGATATCTCGCGGTGCAAAACAAGGTCATCGAAAACGTCACGTTCGCGCCGATCGAATTCCTCGGATGGGATTGCCTCACGATCGGCGCGCTGGGCTGGGGACAAATCCAGATCGCCAATTCGAATCGCGTCACCTTGAATCCGCGATACTCCCGCCGGAAGTGGATCATCGAACTGTGCGACACACTCCTTGAGTTCTACCCAAAAGAGATTGCGAAGATCGACAAACGCATGGCTCATTTTCAGAAGATTCGCGATCAATGGGAACAACGTGTGGAGGCATAATGTCGGAGCGCAAAGTGACGCCGAAGGCCAAGCGCAAGTCTCGTGTCGGCGGGGCGCTCAAGCCTGCGGCCAAGGCCACGAAGACCGCGACCGCAGGCACGAAGGCCAAGTCCCCTCCAAAGGCAGGCGCGGACGCGCCCGCTTCCCAGCTCAGCGACCAGCGGAGCCGAGACCTGACGGGATGGCGCGAGGAGACACTGGCCCGCATGCGGGCGCTGATCCTGGAAGCCGACCACGAGATGATCGAGGAGCGGAAATGGAGGAAGCCGTCGAATGCGATGGCGGGGGTTCCGGTCTGGTCACACCACGGGATCGTCTGCACCGGCGAGACGTACGCGAAGGTCGTGAAGCTCACGTTCGCGCGGGGAGCCAGCCTCCCCGACCCATCGCGACTCTTCAATTCCAGCTTGGAAGGGAACACGCGCAGGGCGATCGACATCCACGAAGGAGAGCAGATCGACGCGAGGGCGTTCAAGACGCTCGTGAAGGCCGCTGTTTCCCAAAATACTATGCCAAGAGTTCCTGGCAGCGATCAGCCGGAACGCGCTAGCGTCCGGTTCGAGCCAGACCGAACCGGGGCTAGCGCCCGACGGCTGATTAAGAAGAAAGCGAAATCAGGTGCGAGTCAGGCCCCGCCGGTGAAACTTCTTTCCGGCGGCAACCCTCAGATCGCGAAGGCCGATGGCGACGCTCCCGTGCAGGCTTACATCGCGGCCATGCCGAGTTGGAAACGGGACGTCGGCCGCCGCCTCGACGCGCTCATCGTGCGCACCGTCCCCGGCGTGAGCAAAGCCGTGAGGTGGAACTCCCCCTTCTATGGCATCGAGGGCCAAGGCTGGTTCCTCGGCTTCCATACCTTCACGAACTTCGTCAAGGTGAGCTTCTTCCGAGGCACGTCTCTGCGCCCCGTTCCCCCCGGAGGCACGGGCAAGGAAGGTCGCTGGATCGACATCCACGAAGACGATCTCGACGAGTCGCAGATGGCGACGTGGATCCGGCAGGCGGCCGCCCTGCCCGGCTGGGGCAAGTCGTAGGCGGCGAAGCCGCATGTCTGTCGCCGTCATCGCTCCGCGTGACGAGTCGTATTTTGGAAGAATCGCGAATTCGGCGATGGTGTCTTTGGTGCTGCCAAGAATCCGTGCGAACAACGATCGCAACGATGCTCGGCAATGAATGGAAACCGTCGGTCGTGCCGAACTCACGGCGACAATGTGGCACGGCATCATGCCTGTCAGCCCGGCCGCGAACAGACGCTCACAAGCTGGACGGGCAATTCGCGGGAGGTTCAGCGGGATCGAGAAACATACGCTGCCACAGTTCCAGACAGAGCAGTGCCCACAAGCGATGAGCGTGATCGGTTTTGCCTTGGATGTGTTCGTCGAACAGGCGCTGCACGACGGATGGCTCGAAGTAACCGCGCGCGAGTGTGCGCGAATCGAACAACACGTCGCGCAAGAACGGCTGTAGCTCACCGCGGAACCAGATCGGGAGAGGGACGCCAAAGCCCATTTTGCTTCGACGTTGAATCGACGGCGGCAGTAAATCGGCGAACGTGTCGAGCAGAATCTGCTTGCCTTGGTTGCCGAGCAGCTTCAGTTCGATCGGCATCCGCGCGGCGAGTTCCATGACCTCTTGGTCGAGGAACGGACTGCGGCATTCGAGGCTACAGGCCATGCTGGCGATGTCCACTTTCGTCAGGATGTCGCAAGGCAGATACGTCAGCACGTCGGCGCAGGTTGTGCGCGTGATGAAGTCGCGGCTCGGACATTCGGCGTATGCTCGCAGCAAGAAATCGCCGGCGTCGAAGTCACCGAGTTCCGTCGCGAACTCCGGCCGATACAGCTCGTGCCGCTGCGATTCCTCGAAGATCCCAACCCAGCGGAGATACCGTTTCTCCGGCGACTCGCCGAGTGCGGCGAGGAACCGCTTGCCGCGACGCAACAGGGAACGATGTCCCGCTCCCGACGGCAGCCGCTGCCAAAGTTTCGCCGTGATAAGCCGCTTGAGTGCTGCCGGCAGCCGGTCGAATCGCGACGCGAGTTTCACGGCCAGATACCGCGTGTAGCCGCCAAACAATTCGTCGCCGCCATCTCCCGACAGCGCGACTGTCACGTGCCGCCGAGTCATCTCCGACAGATACATCGTCGGGATCGCCGAGCTATCGGCGAACGGCTCGTCGTAATGCCAAATTAGCTTCGGCAAGATTTCGAGGGCGTTCGGTTGAACGACCAGTTCGTGATGCTTGGTGCCGAGATGCTTCGCGGCCTCGCGAGCGTATGACCGCTCATCGAATTCTTTGATCGGGAAGCCAATGGAGAATGTGTGGACCGGCCGATCCGATTGTTCCTGCATCAAACCGGTAATGATCGTTGAGTCGACGCCACCTGAGAGAAACGCTCCAAGCGGCACGTCGCTGCGCATCCGCAATCGAACTGCTTCGGTCAACGTGCGACGGAGTTCTTGCTGCCAACGGCCAGCAGACCAATTGGCAACTCCGGATTTGAGATTTAAGATTTGAGATTTTTCATTTGAGATATCTGGCTCATACGGAGGCTGCCAATAACGAACGACATCCAAACAGCCGTCCTCGAATACAGCGAAGTGAGCCGGCGGCAGTTTGTGATAGCCCTCCAGAATGCAGTCGGGATACGGCACGTACTGGTAACAGAGGTATGAGTCGATGGCTCGGCGGTTCAAGCGACGCGGAGCGTCCGGCACCAGCAGCAGCGATTTGAGTTCGCTGGCGAAAGTTAGTTGGCCGCGGTCGAGCCGATAGAGCAGCGGCTTCTTGCCGGCTCGGTCGCGAGCGAGCAGCAGTCGTTTGTGGCGGTCGTCCCAAATCGCAAACGCAAACATCCCGCGCAGGCGTTCCACGCAATCGGGGCCGAGGTCTTCGTAAAGATGGACGATGCACTCGGTGTCTGTGTTCGTACGGAAGCGATGCCCGCGGGCTTCGAGGTCGGCTCGCAACTCGCGGTAGTTGTAGATTTCGCCGTTGAAGACGATCCACACAGACTCGTCTTCGTTGGCGAGCGGTTGATGGCCGGTGCTCAGGTCGATGATCGAGAGGCGGCGGAAGCCGAGAGCGGCGGCGGGGCCGGAGGGGCCGGAGGGGGCGAGGGGTGAGGGGCGAGGAGCGAGTAAAAAACTGGCGTTTTCTAACTCGCCCCTCACCCCTTGCCCCTCGCCACTGAAGTACGTTCCCGAATCGTCGGGGCCGCGGTGGACGATGGCGGAAGTCATCCGTTCGAGCGTCGCGGGCGAGAGCGGAGAGGCATCGGCGGTCCAAGCTGCTCCCGCGATTCCGCACATGATGGTGGCTCCCCCAATAGTCGCCGGCACACTCCGAGGCTGTGAAAGAATTGGTAGCTGAACTCGCCAAAGTTCAGTTTTCTCGGCGAATTCTGAAGTCTGGCGACTTCAGCTACCCAAAACTTCACAGGCTCTCCGTGTGCCGTTGGCCGAGGTCATCGGCACACGGAGTATGCTGACGACGATTTGCTGCAGCATCTCCGCAAGGCGGAAGATAGCGGTGAGAAAGGGCGTGACAAATCGAAATTGCGTGGGTAAGGTCACGGTCGCAAATCACTCGGCCCGTTCGCGGCCGGATTCTCAGGCATTCGCCTCATCTCGGAAGAAAAAGGAGCCTAGCCATGACCGACAACTCTCGCGCGGATTGGTTTCGTCACATCGAACAAGTGTTGCGATCGAAGCATTACACCTGGATCGCCGAGGGATTGGCGGGAGCTCCCGTGGACGAGGCATTGATCGCGATCACGACGGACCTGATGCACATCTGCCATCGATCCGGTTTGTCGTGGGAAGATCTGGCCGCTCGCAGTCAGCAATTGTGTGAACGGGAAGAAGCGGATCTGCGACCGACGTCTCACGCGGCGTGAAACCTCCGCCAATGGTCCTCCCGTTGGAATCATCACGCAGTGAAATCGCAGATGTATTGAGCGCGAATTCAAAAGAAAGGCTCTCCGCCATTCGTGTTGAGGAACGCGATCGCGTTTCAACATGGTTGGCGGAGAGCCCGTGGTTTTTCATCGAGCCGTTGGATTAGTGCTTCTTATGCATTTCGGCAGACGTGGGTTTACGCCAACTGCGGCCCGTCGAGCCGAGGAGTTGATCGGCTTTGTCCGGTCCCCAACTACCGGCGGCATACGGCTCCGGACGAATCGTTTGTGATTCCCAGTATTCGAGAACCGGTGTGACAAACTTCCAAGCTTCTTCGAGTTCGTCGCTGCGTGTGAACAACGTCGAGTCGCCTCGCAGGACATCCAGCAGCAACCGTTCGTAAGCTTCGGGCAGCTCACCACCGAAGGCATCTTCGAATTGGAAGTTCATCGTCACGGGATGAATTTGATACTGCATTCCTGGCCGCTTCGTGGAAACAGACAACAAAATCGCTTCGTTGGGCTGAATGCGGAAGACGAGTGAGTTCGACTGCGCCGAGACGAACTGACACATATCGCCTTCGCATTCCACCGTGGAGAACAAGTGCATGGGCGGGTGCTTGAACTGGATGGCGATCTCGGAAACGCGTTCCGGGAAACGCTTGCCCGTGCGGAGATAGAACGGCACTCCGGCCCAGCGCCAGTTATCGATCAACACTTTCATCGCGACGTATGTCTCGCGATTGGAATCGGGAGCAATACGCTCCTCTTGCAAGTAACCAGGCGCTGGCTTGCCATTGATCTCCGAGGCGACGTATTGGCCAGGGATGGCCCATTCGCTGATCGGCCGGCCTCCAGTCGAAAACGCCTTCAGAACCTTGAGCTTCTCATCGCGAATGGCGTCCGCTTCAAAGCGGGCGGGGGGTTCCATCGCAATCAAGCAGAGCAACTGCAACACATGGTTTTGCAACACATCGCGCAGAGCGCCCGATTTGTCGTAGTAGCCGCCGCGCCCCGCTTCGATCCCCTGGGATTCGGCGACGGTGATCTGCACATGATCAACGTGATTGCGATTCAGCAGCGGTTCGAAGATCGAGTTGCCGCAGCGGAACAACAAGATGTTCTGCACGGTCTCTTTGCCGAGGTAATGGTCGATGCGATAGATCTGGTCTTCGCGGAGTTGTTTGCTGAGCGACTGGCTGAGTAGACGGGACGAGTTCAAATCGCGTCCGAATGGCTTTTCAAAAACGATTCGCAATTTGCGAGGTGATTCGGCGGAAGGAATCATGTCCGCTTTGCCGAGCGCGTCGACGGCGGACAAAAACAATTTCGGGTCTGTTGCCATGTAAATCACACGAGTGACACCCACGCCTTGTTGGCGCTCGATTTTTTCAACCGAGTCGCGCAACGGACCGAAATCGGCTCCTTCTTCCAGATTCGAAGCGACATAGAACAACCGTTTTGAGAAAGTTTCCCATTCCGCCTCGGTAATTCCTCCTTTGATATTCTTGGAGAGCGCGATCTTCATTTCGGCTCGGAAAGAATCATCGGTCTTTTCGCGACGAGCAACGCCAATGATGGGGACATTCGGCGGCAGAAACTCCTTCTTTTGAAGCATGAAAAGAGCCGGGATCAATTTTCGAGCGGTCAGGTCACCTGACGCGCCAAAGATCATGATCGCGGAGTCTTTCAGTCCGGAAGTAGACACACCAGTGACAACGGGAGACGTGACCGGGTTCGACATGGTTGCTTCCTTGGCAAGTTGGATGGGTTGAAACTCGCTTGGGACGGCATCATACTCCGGCCCTTCTTTCCTGGACACTGTCGCGAGAACTTGGTCCGTAGAGGTGCGTTTGATGACGAGGATGACGACAACGGATATTAAAAAGCGCCGCAAGAAAAAGGCGCGTCTGAAGAAAAAACTAGTTTGCCGGTTCTGCCCGGACGGATGCGATAGCCCGCCGCGGCCGGTTTACGTCGACTACAAAGACCTCAAGACGCTGCGTCTCATGGTCAGTCGGACGTCCACGATTATCGGACGTCGCCGCACCGGAAGTTGTGCGAAGTATCAAAGAGCCGTCAAGGAGGCCGTGCTGCGGGCTCGCTTCATGGCGTTGCTGCCGTACGTTCCGGAAGAATAACCGCAGCGGCCTGACCGTTTGCAAAATTGGCTTGTCCAAATCTTTGCGGGAGAGGATTGCTTGTCACCTCGCCCGCGTTCTTTATTGGTGAGCACTTATGTCTACATCGCCGATCCCGAAACGCGGAGCCGACGTCCTGGCTCCTCGGCCCTTGATTGAAGTCCGCCAAGTTTTGATGGAGTCCAACCCATTCGGGCCTGAGCAGGTTAAACAGCTCCGCTCGGCTGTGGCTGGCACGCAAGTGGGCGACGTCCGGCAAGTGCTCGCCGAGCTCTTGAACCAAGTACTGGATGGGGACGCCTCAAAGCGGAACCATTTGGCGCTGGGAATCGCCAGCTATTTGATGGCTCGACATGTCCAGGCGGTCGAGTACCTTTCCAAGGTGCATGGTGATGCAACCGCATCGTTCTACTTCGCGCAGTCATTGGTTTCGCTGGGGCGATTTGACGACGCAGCGGACAATTTTCAAAAAGCCGGCGAATACGGCTGGGACGGCGTCGAATGCACGCTGCTTCGTGCGGGAGCAATCCGGCAGGCCGGCCGGCTGGAGGATGCCGAACAGCTCATCCGCAGCACCGCGCGCCAAGGAGCGACTCGCGCCGAATACTCGTTCCAAATGGGCTGCATTCTCGCGGAGCGCAGTGATACGTTCGGAGCAATCGAATACTTCGAGCGGGCCGTGGATATGGACCCGCACCACACGGGTGCGTTGTTTCGGCTCGCCAATTTGAATAACCAACTCGGCAATGACGACGACGCGATCAAGTTGTTCGAGCGGTCGCTGTCTCGTCCGCCGTTCTTTTTGGGTTCGCTCATCAACCTTGGTCTGATGTACGAGGACCAGGAGATGTATCCCGCCGCCGCGTTCTGCTTCCGCCGCGCGTTGGAGTTCGATCCGACCAACGAACGTGCGCGGCTGTATCTCAAAGACACCGAAGCTGCCGGCGACATGTTCTTTGATGAAGACACGGCACGTCGCAATCGCGAACTGGAAGCGGTCCTGACAGTGCCGATCTCGGACTTCGAGTTGTCCGCCCGCAGCCGCAACTGCCTGGACCGAGCCGGCATTCATACGCTGGGCGATCTGACCCGTGTGACCGAAGCTGAGTTGCTCTCGAACAAAAACTTCGGCGAAACCTCGCTGAAGGAAGTTCGCGACATGATGGGCTCGAAGGGACTGACCGTTGGCCAATCGCTGGCGAACGCGAAACCCGCTGCCGTGACTTTCGTCCGCGAAGATCTCGCTCCGGAAGTCCGGGCGAAGATGGAGATGACCGTCGCGGACCTCAACCTCACCGTGCGTTCGCGAAAGTGCCTTTCCCGCTTGGGGATCACCACCCTCGGCGAGTTGGTCTCGAAATCTGCCGACGAACTGCTGACGGTGCGAAACTTCGGCGTGACATCGCTTAACGAGATCCGCCAAAAGCTGGGCGATCTGACGATGTCGCTGCGCAACGAATAGTGCGGAGACAAAAACAGCCCGACGTGTCAGCGAGGGATTCGGAGATCACCACAACTCCGAATTTCTCGTCGGCGAGTCGGGCTGATTTCGTTTAGGCGAGGATCTTACTGACAACTTCGCCGGCAACATCGGTCAGGCGGAAGTCGCGGCCGTTGTAGCGGTACGTCAGCTTCTTGTGATCCAGGCCAAGCAGGTGCAGGACCGTCGCGTGCAGGTCATTGACATGCACCTTGTCGATCGCGGCTTTGAGACCGACATCATCAGTTTCGCCGTAGCTGGTGCCGCCCTTCACTCCGCCACCGGCGAACCAGTAAGTGAAGGCGTGCGGGTTGTGATCGCGGCCGGTGCCCCCTTTTTGCACGATTGGTAGCCGACCGAATTCGCCGCCCCATACGACGAGCGTGTCGTTCAGCAATCCGCGTTGAGCCAGGTCATCCAACAGCGCGGCGATCGGTTGATCGGTTTCCTGTGCGAAGCCGGTGTGATTCTGAGCGATGTTGGCGTGGCCGTCCCAGCTTCGTTCGTTTTCCATGCCGCCGGAGTAAATCTGCACGAAGCGGACACCGCGCTCGACCATCCGCCGAGCGATCAGGCATTGTTTGGCAAAGTGCTCGCACTTCTTGTTGTCGACGCCGTACTGCTTCTGGATGTGTTCCGGTTCTTTCTCAATGGCGAGCGCCTCGGGCGCGGCTGACTGCATCCGGTACGCCAACTCGAAGCTCTCGATCCGTGCGGCGAGTTCCAGTTCTTCGGGTTTTGCTTGCAACTGTTTTCGATTGAGCCGCGCCAGCAAATCGAGCTGTGCTCGCTGCTGGATGTCGGTCATCTCGGCCGGGCGTTTGAGGTTGTCGATCGGCTCGCCTTGCGGCTTCAGCCATGTTCCTTGGAAGACGCTTGGCAGAAAGCCCGCTCCCCAATTTTGCGAGTAGCCTTTCGGCAGTCCTCGGCCGAGCGGATCGGACATCACGACGAACGCCGGCAGGTTCTGACTTTCCGAGCCAAGCCCGTAAGTCACCCAACTGCCGACACAAGGAAAGCCCATGCGCGGCATCCCCGAATTGATCATGAACAATGCCGGACTGTGATTGTTCGACTCGGTCCAGCACGAGTGGATGAACGCCATCTTGTCGACGTGTTTCGACAAATTCGGAAAGATCTCGCTGACCCAAGTGCCGCTCTCGCCGTGCTGCGCCCATTGGAACGGGGACTTCATCAGCGGACCGACCTGGCCGGTGAAGAAGCCGGTGTTCTTGTCGAACCCTTCCAACTCTTGTCCGTCTCGTTTTGCGAGTGCGGGCCGATAATTCCAGGTATCGACTTGGCTTGGCCCACCGTTCATGAAGAGCCAAATCACCGACTTGGCTCGCGCGGTGAAATGTGGTTGCGCCGGAGCCAGTGGATTCAACTTGCGATCTGTCGCCGCAGCTCCAAATGCTGAATCCGTCAACAACCCTTCATCCGCGAGCAGTGCGGCGAGTCCCAGCATCCCCGCTCCGCCGCCACAGCGAGCAAGAAGTCGGCGACGACTGGTTTGAACCAAACCGTCGGAGTTAACGTCGTGCATGGTCATCCTCCAAGACTGAATTCACACAATGGAAATGTCCAACTGCTGGCAAATCCGCCGAGCGGTGAATTCAAGAATCTCACGATGGCGAGGAACTGCTGTCTGCCGGCCATTCCCCGCGTTTTCCCAAATGGAATGGTCGCCACCCTCGCGAACAAATTGACAACCGTGCTTTCGCAGATGCTTCAAGAGGTCTTTGCGTTTCATGCCGTGACCGCCTCGGCGACGAGCGTGACCCGCGACGAGGCATTCAGCAACAAATGGATTGGCTCCTCGAGGTCCGCTTCCGAATCGGTGACGTTAGGGTCGGGAGTCGGCAGCGCCTTGCCTTGCAGCCACCGTGTTTCCGCGATGTCGACCAACGCGCCGGATAATAGGCGGCGGGCCTCATCCAAGTCCCGGCCACAGGTGATCGCTCCTGGAAAGTCCAGCACTTCCGCATGAACTCCGCCATCGACGAACTTGAACATCGCTGTGTAGGTCAGCATGGATGAATCTCCTCCAAACTAACTAAGCCCAGCCATCGGCCGACAACAGCCTACAGCACTTCGAACTCCATCGGCGAACGAATATCCGGCTCACCGTTGTAGTTGATCGTGATTTCCTCGCCCGGCTGAATGTCTTTCACGGCCGTGAAGACTTTCGTACGTTGGCTGTGGTCGTCGTAGCGAGCGTTCGGCGAGTACGAATGGTTGTAGATCGAGCCGTACCCCAGCGCCAGGGCAACCGTGCCTTTACCCCACTCGAAGGCGTAGTGGTAAAGCGTCGAAAAGCCCTCTTCAGATTCGAGGTCTTTTTCCGAGAAGACGAGCATCGGCACACGCTCGACGACCGTCCCTTCAGGAATGAACTGACGAGCAAACACGCCGCGGCCTCGACCAGGAGAGCGGCGAACTTCAATAAGGTCCGTGGGGATCAATCGCATGGAGATGTTGAGACTTTTGAAGAGGTGAAGGTAAGTGAAACTTGGCGAGCGGGGTGGCATCAGCCCCCCCCGGTCACGTGGCGAACGCACCGGGGGGCTGACGCCACCCCGCTCGCCGACAATTGACGATCGTGGACTTAATCGGACTCGGCCGAAACCGGCATCGGTTTCTCGACCTTGCTCTTCGTGCCGGGCTTGATGCAGAAGAGTTGGTTACGATTGGCGATGAACAGCATGTTGTTGGCGACGATCGGCGTCGTGAAGACCGCACCACCGCAGTTGTTCACTTCGACCATGCCGATTTCCGAGAGCTGGCCGTTGAGCGGGAACAGTTCCGGTTTGCCGTCCTTCATTTTGACCATGCCGTCCTTGCCCTTCATTTCCTTCATGGCCACGTGCGGGTCTGCGGATAAGCCAAAGATCGAGATATCGCCGTCTTCGTCGCTGATGTAGACGCGGTCTTCGACGATCAGCGGCGAGGCCCAGGAAGCGGACAGCATGTCGTGGGTCCAGTGAGCCTTGCCGGTCTTCACGTCAAGGCAGTGGAACAGGCCGCTGAAGTCCGCGATAAACAGCAAATCGTTTTTGATCGCAACGGTGCCGCAAGTGCGGTGCATCGTTTGCGAGAACTCGCCTTTGGGCACCTTCTTCCCTTCGCGGCGGAGCTTTTCTTCGTCATCTCGGGAAAGCTGCGGATTGTTGCCCATGTAGTGCCAGACAGCGGCCGAGTTCGCGTTTTCCTTTTCGATGTCCCCCAGGTCAGCTTCGAGTGCCTTGATTCGCTTGTGCGCGATCGGCTTCGAAGGATCGGCGGAATTGACCACGATCGTGGGGCTGACGTCACCTCGTTTGGTCGGATCGATACACCACAGATGGCCGACCCCTTCGCCGTGTTCCGGGTCTTCGCCAACGGCGATGTAAACCAAACCGTCATACACGACCGGTGTAGCAATCAGATGATTGCGGGTCGCTCGACCACCCAGCATGTAGACCGAGTCCTTCGGGTTGCAGTCGAATTTCCAAAGCAGTTTCGACTTACCGTTCTCCCCCTTGGGATCGAACGAGTACAGCCAGCCGTCGCCACCTGCGAACAGGACTTGCTCTTGGCCGCCGAGCACTGCGTAGCCAGGCGAACTCCATTGGCCGTGCAGGACGTTCTCACCGGGTGAGTTGTCGGTCCACAGAACTTCGCCCGTGTGCATATTCATGGCGACAAAGCTCGGAGCGTGAGCCTGCGGCAGAATCAGATGGGCTTCATCCACGCCATTCGACGTGTTCACGAAGAGCGTGTCGCCGGCGAAGGTCACGCTACACGAGCACATGTTGTGCTGGAATACGCCCAGCTTGCTCATCATGTCGAACTTCCAGACGACGTCGGCTTCGTGCTGCTCGTCCCAGACGACGTCGGGCTTGTCCGGTTTCTCCGCTTTGAAGGGACCGTCGTTCTCACCGTCGCGGAAGCCTTCCGCGTCGAGGCAGACGACTTCGCCTCGGCTGGTCACGTACCAAACTCGGTCGCCCACAATTAGCGGGGCCGAGCAGATGCCTTGATTGGGCCAGTCGTTCACGCGGCCAGCCGGCAACTTCTCGCTGGAGTGCTGCCAAAGGAACTCGCCCGTCTCTTCGTCGAAACAAATCAAGCAGCCGAGATCGACCCGACTCGGATACCGCTTCATGTACCCGGTGCCGTTATTCGTGCCGACATAGACCTTGCCGTTGGCGACGATCGGGTTGCCGTAGGTTTCCGAACCGAGCATCGCAGACCATTTGATGTTCTCTCCGGTCTCGACGTCCCATTCGGTGGCGATGCCTTTGCCTTCGGGGACGTTGTTGCGGAAGTGGCTGCCGCCAAATTGGGGCCAGTCTCCCGGCTTGACCTTCATGGTTTGGATGACCTTCAACGATTCGGCCGTCGGGTCGTACGCACTAGCAGCGGCCGCAGCCTTTGGAGCGAGTGCGACTTCGTTGTCACTCGCCTTCGGGGGAACGGCCTTGGCAGCACCATCTTCCTTGGGTTTGTCTTCATCAGCTTTCGCGGGTTCAGAGTCTTCTTTCTTCACTTCCGGTTCGGTATTCCCGGAGGGGGCTTCGGGAGTCTCCGAGCTTGAGCCGAGATCAATTTTCGGAGCCGGCTTGGGCATCGGGGCATCGCCGCCGCAACCAATTAGCGTGGCGCTGAAGAACGCCAGCGCGGTGAGATTCCAAAACAATTTCATGGCGAATTCCTTCATTCGTGGGGCAGGTTTTCAACCTGCCCGGACTCAAGCTCGGGCAGGTTGAAAACCTGCCCCACGGCGGTCACTTGTTCGGTGTCACGCTGATGTTGTCGATGAAAATCTCCGCATCGCTGGCGTTGCCAAACAAGCCGGGGCTGCCGTTCTTGTTTGGAGTCAGG
This sequence comes from Planctomyces sp. SH-PL62, assembly GCA_945905295.1. Classification (GTDB taxonomy): domain Bacteria; phylum Planctomycetota; class Planctomycetia; order Planctomycetales; family Planctomycetaceae; genus SXKJ01. The sequence continues at coordinate 29,084 of CAMDPX010000026.1, forward strand.
TCGGCCGCCTCGATAGTCCAGTCGCTCGGTTCAGACTCCCCTTTGGGCCAGACCTTGCCGCGGAGGATGACGCGATCGTCCTTATTCTCGGATTGGAATTTGAGCGTGTACGACTTGTTGGGTTCCCATGCGAATTTGATCGTCTTGGCGAATCGCAACTCGACGCGCGAAACCCAAGAGCGAACTTGCAACTGCTGTTTCGCCCCCATCAACGCCAGCGTGTAGCGCTGATTGACGAGGCCCATATCGCCGAACTTGCCGTTTTTGATATCCGACTTGTAGTCGGCCTGAATCGTGTAGTCGTGCAGTTCGGGCTGTCCCATCCAGAGTTGGCTACGAGTCCCCTTCGGGATCGTCGTGATCTTTACGAGAGCGGAATCGCCATCGACTTCTCGCACTTGATGACGATTGCGTGCTCCGATCCAAGTGATGGGGACTTGCTTGTCGGAGATATCGAACTTCCACGGCAGCGGCGGCAGGATGCGCACGCGAGCGACCGGCGATTTGATCCCCTCGACTTCAGCCGCAATCTTCGCGGCGACATGCCCCGCGTCAGACTTGGGAGCGGAATACTTGCCGGCGTCGTCGATCGAGCCGGCTCCTTCGACGCTGAACTTCGCGTCCTTCGGAGCCGCGAGTCGTTGACCTTTCGCGTTGAAGGCCGTGACCGAAAACGCGGCGTCTTTGGCGGAAGTCATCAGCAACTCGACCGGGCTGACTTGCACCTGCGCGACCTTCTGATCGCTCTTCGCGTCGACTTCTTGTGGAGCGGGCGGGATCGGATCAGCGGCGGGTTTCCAGTCTTTGTTGCCGATGCAGTACATCGCTTCCAGCGTCGTGATAAACACCTTGCCGTGCGAGATGATCGGCGAGCCGATGAGTTCGCCTTCCAGACGCTCTTCACTGAGTTTTGTGACGCCGCCTGCGCTCGGCTGGAGAATGTGAAACTTGCCGTATTCGCTGGCGTAAATTTTTCCGTCGCCATAGACGATGCTGGAGAACATGATGCGGCCGAGCGAATACGGCCGCTTGGTGATTTCCTTGCCGGTCTTGGCGTCAATCACATAGAGCTTGCCGCCGTCGTCGACGTAATAGACTCGGCCGTCGATGAACAGCGGCGCGCTGCGGCCGATCGTCCGAGCGGGGAGTTCCCACACCAGCGATTTCTTGTCGGTGATGTCCCCTTCGCCGGTGGCCTTGAACGCGAACACGGCTCCGAGCACGGCTTGATTCTTAAACATCTGCTCGGCGTGACCGCAGTAGACGACGCCGTTGACGACGATCGGCGGCGTATTGATGCCGCGCGTTGACGCGTCGTAGCGGAAGATGATTTTTCCGGTGCGTGGCTGAATCGCATAGACCGATCCGTCGCCAGCACCCGTGACGATCGCGGCTTGGCCGTCGATGACCGTCACGAACGGCGTGCTGTAGGTCGTGTCTTCCGGACGCAGCTTGGTGCTTTGAATCCACACCGCCTCGCCGGTCGCTTTGTTGAACGCGACATAGCGGTGAGCCGGAACCGCGTACTCATCCCAGCCGGTCATCACACCGCTGAGGATCAACAAGTCTTCAAACACGATCGGGAAATTCGTGCGGCCTCCGTAGGTGCTGAGGATGCCGTATTCCTCCATCAGCGAACGTTCCCAAATCGTCTTGCCGGTCTCGCCGTCGATGCACTTGCAGACGCCGCACAGCCCTTGCAGAAAGATGTGCCCGGTCGCCGGGTCGCCGACCACGCTCGACCAACCGACTCGTTCGGCGGGCGAGTCAGTGAGAAAAATGTTGTGGACGTTCTCCCACAAAATTTTGCCGGTGTTGATGTCGGCGCAGACGACTTTCTCCCCTTCTTTCGTGGTTTCCGGCTCATAGCGGCAGACGGTGTAGAGCTTGCCGTTGAGCACAATCGGCGTGGAACGGCTACCGAGCGCTTCGCTCTTCCAAAGCTCACCGCCGAGCGTCCAGGAGTCCGGCAGATTCTTCTCACGGGAGACGCCGGTCCCTTCCGGGCCGCGCCAGTTGGGCCAGTCGTGCGGGTCAGCTTTCTTGCCGTCCGCCGCGACGCACAACGAGACTCCAATCAGCGACACCGCCAACGAGAAACAAAGACGAAACGCAACTCGCAACATCATGGGAATTCCTTGAACAGCAGCGGCGAGGCGGGAGTGTTAGTAGGGGGGCGAAACGATACCGAGCCGCCGAAACGTGCGGAAGGGGTCGGGAGTCTTTTTCAGGTCGGCCGAATGGCCACTCACCGCGGGAATGTGATTCGTTTTCATCAAGCGCGACGCCGACCTGAAAAGGACTCCCGACCCCGTAACGTCGCCAGTCAGAGAAGCGCTGCTTGCAAGATGTCGTGTCGCCCGGTTTACTGCTCTCCTCCGCACAGATCATTCCCGCCCTCACACAGCCTCGCCGATGTCTGACCTCACCTTCATGATGGGCAAGTTCGAGGCCCGTATTCCCACCGATCGGGTTTATTCGGACAACCATCTCTGGCTGCAAGCGGACGGCGAGCCGGGCCGCTACCGAGTCGGCTTCACCGCATACTCGGTGCGGCTCTTGCAAGACGTTTACTTTTTGGAGTGGTCGATCGACGCGCACTCGGCCGTGTCCAAGAAGCAGGAGATCGGCGAGATCGAAAGTTCGAAAGCGGTCTCGACGCTGTACGCTCCAGCCGAAGGGACGATCCTGGACTTCAACGAACGATTGCTCGACGATCCTTCCGCGATCAACACCGACGGCTATGGCAAAGGATTTCTGTTTTCGATGCAAACCGACACGGCTTTTCTGACGGCTGCGGAGTACGTCGAGCATCTCGCCGCCGGCTGGGACAAGACCGAGAAGCTGATCAAGGGACAGTACAACTGAAGGAGGGATTAGGGGCTGGGGGTTAGGGGTTAGCAACAGCGAAGCGACCCTAACCCCTAGTCCCCAGCCCCTAACCCCTATGCGAAAACTCACCGTCGTCATCTCGCAAGCGCAGGGCAAGAACCCGGCGAAACAGCAGCTCGAAGAAGAGCTGGTGACGGCGTTGTCGTCTGACGAGAACGTCGAAGTCGCGCTGGTGCCGAATTTGTACGACCTCTCGGCCGAGCATTCCGGGACACAGTTCTTGCGGTCGATCCCTGGCGATGTGGTCGTGCTCTCGTGGCTGTATCCACGAGGAGCTCGCTGGATTTTGGATCGCCAGAACGTTCGCGGCCACGAAGGTGTGTCACTGCTGGAATCGAAGTCGGAGGAGGAGATCGACGAGGACGCGCCGGCAAAGAAAAACGGCAACGGGCGACATGGGCACGGCGACCCGAAGACTCCGTCCGGAAACGGAAACGGCAATGGCAACGGGCACAGCGAAGTAGTCGATGTGCGACCGGTGCCGAATCGCAAAATTTATTGCCTCGACCTGCGAGATCATTCGGACGCGAAAGTGTATCTCGACGAGATTCGCCGCATCGCGAATGAGTCGTCGATGCCGCTGGTTGATTTCTTCAGCTTCCTCAAGACGCAGCCGCAGTCCGAGCGATTGGAAAAATATCTGCGGCCGCTGGACCTATTGGCCGAGCAGAAATCCGCAACGAGTCTCGACGACGATGACGACGTCCCCGCGAACGGCGAGGTCGTGCGGCGGCGGTGGTATCCGGTGATCGATTACAGCCGCTGCACGAATTGCATGGAGTGCATCGATTTTTGTTTGTTCGGCGTCTATGGGCTCGACCAGCAAGGCTCGATCCTGGTCGAGCTACAAGACAACTGCAAAAAAGGCTGCCCCGCGTGCAGCCGAGTCTGTCCCGCCAATGCAATCGTCTTCCCCGGCCACAAGACTCCCGCGATCGCCGGAGCCGACGGAGAAGTCGGCGACGTGAAGATCGACTTGTCGAAACTGTTCGGTGCTCCGTCGGCGGTCGAACTCGCCGCACGCGAGCGTGACGTCGAACTCGTCCGCGACGGCCGAGACACCGTCGGTCTGACGATCGGCATTCCGAAACGCCTCAAAGACAAACCGAAGAAGCCGCGTGACGAGTTGGATGACCTGATTGATTCGCTCGACGCGCTGGAGCTGTAACGGGAGGGCGAGGCTCCTGCCGAGCCGCAGAGGCCATCGACACCAATTCCCGGTAGCGGCTCGGCAGGAGCCTCACCCTCCCGAACGCCGCGCTATGAGCAGTGACATCACCCCCGAACGCATCCGCTGCGCCTACGAAACCGCGAAGGTCGCTTTGCTGGCGGAGATGGTGAGTGAGCCGGTCGCGGCGGATGATCCCGTTCAGAAGTTGCTCGACACGCCGGTCAGCGAGATGCGGCATTGGGTCGGTGAGCTATCCACCTCAGCGCTCTCAACGGCGACGGCGGTCATGGCGTTGGAGCAGATGCGGCGGCAGTACGTCTCCGCGGGACGAGTTGTGCCTGAGGCGTGGAATCGGTTGATTCATGGCGGCATTGAATGGCTGATCGCTCATCAAAACAAAGACGGTGGCTGGGGCGATACGGTCAAGAGCATCAGTAACATCTCGACGACGATGCTGTGCCATGCGGTGTTGCATACCGTAGGCCAGGCTTTCCAGCCTGACCCCGATCGCGCGGTTGACGCAGACCTGAAACTTGACGCTCCAACGTGCGATCGGGTCAGGCTGGAAAGCCTGACCTACGCCGCTGCCTACATCGACCGCGCCGGTGGCGTAAAAGCTGTCATTGCACGCTACGGAAAGGACCGCACGTTTTCAGTGCCGATCCTCACGCACTGCGCGCTCGCCGGACTCGTCGATTGGGACGACGTCATCTCGCTGCCGTTTGAGCTCGCCTGTATCCCCGCGCGGTTTTACGCGGCGGTGAGGTTGCCGGTCGTGAGTTACGCGCTGCCGGCGTTGATTGCGATTGGGCAAGTGCGGTTTCATTTTCGTCCGTCGTGGAATCCGCTGCGGCGCTGGCTGCAACGCTGGGCGAAGCCAGCCAGCTTGCGCGTGCTGGAACGGATCCAGCCTCCCAACGGCGGGTTCTTGGAAGCGACTCCGCTGACGAGCTTCGTCACCATGAGCCTCGCCGCGATGGGATTGATTGATCACCCGGTGACACAGCGCGGCATCGAGTTCATCGTGGCGTCGGCACGCGCTAGTAGTGACCCGATTCATCGGGTCGAAGGCGCGGCGGAGAATGATGCCGAACCGCGACCGCATGAATGCGGTCACTACGAGCGCGTCTCCTGGCCGATCGACACGAACCTCGCGACGTGGGTGACGACTCTGTCGATCAACGCCTTGGGGGACGACGTGCCGCTCGACGCCCGCCCCGGCCTGCGAGCCTGGCTGCTCCGCCAGCAATACCGAGTCGTCCACCCCTACACCAACGCCGCCTCCGGCGGCTGGGCCTGGACCGACCTCCCCGGCGGAGTCCCCGATGGCGACGACACACCGGGTGCGATGCTGGCGCTGATGAAGATGAGCGGGGTAAAAATCAAACACGACGGCGGTGTTTCCGGAGGAACTTGGAAAAGTGAAGCCGCTTTGAATCGAGCAATGGAAGCGGACGTCGTTGATGCGACAAAGTCCGACGATCTTCAAAGAGTCGCGAGTGTCGATGCGAACGCACTATTTGCCGCCGCTTCGTGGCTGATCGCGCTCCAAAATCGTGACGGCGGTATTCCCACATTTTGTCGGGGCTGGGGCACATTGCCGTTTGATCGCAGTTCGCCCGATCTCACTGCACACGTTATTCGCGCGCAACGAACTGTCATGGAATTGTCCGCCGGACGCTGGGATGAGCAACGCACGAGAGCCGATTGGCACGGCATTCGGCGAATTGAGTTCATTGATCTCATTGCGAATGTCGGAAACGGCCTCCGGTTTCTCGAAAAAGCTCAACGCCCCGACGGCTCCTGGCTGCCGTTGTGGTTTGGGAATCAGCAGGCTCCGAACGACGAGAATCCGACGTACGGAACGGCAAAGGTGTTGGCGGCGTTTCAGGCGTTGGGGCGGATGTCGGACGAGTCGGCCGTGCGCGGCGCGAGGTGGCTCGTCGAGAACCAAAACCCCGACGGCGGCTGGGGCGCGGGATTGGGAACTCCGTCGAGCATCGAGGAAACCGCGCTGGCACTCGAAGCGTTATTGGGACAACGTAGCCATCACGCTCCGCTTGATGAGCCGAGCGCGGAGACAGCGCGGAATGACGATCAAACGTCGATCTTGCCATCGGAGCGGCAGGGCCGTTCGGCTCCTCACGCGGAGCGTGAGGGCTACGTTGAAGGCGACGAAACCGCCATTTCGCTCGGATTATCCTGGTTAATCGCTCGCGTCGAAGACGGTCGATTCCGTGAACCTTCCCCCATCGGTTTCTATTTCGCCAAGTTATGGTATTTTGAGGCCCTGTATCCGCTGATCTTCACCGTCGCGGCGCTCCGCAAAGCGGTCGGTGTTGAGGGGAGAGGACCATGAAGAAGAAAGTCGTCGCCCTGATTGTGAGCGGTGTCGTCCTTCTGGGGCTTGGCGTTGCGGCAATCGCGACCGGACTCAACGCCAAGCCGCAAGTCATTTGCGTCATGCAGAATCCCACGACCGGCGAGCGGGTCGAGATGTTCGAAGAGATTTGGTTCAAAGTGCCGGCCAATTACGACGAGAAGAAGCACATCGAATCGTGGAAGGCAGAGCAACGCGGTCGGGGTTACACTGTCGAAGTCGCAACCGAGAAGTGAGTCGAATGACACCGGGAATACTCAGGACGACATCATGACCGAAGCCCACTTTGACCAATTGCTCACGGAATTACGCGACCAGCAGCCGTTTCGGATTTTCACGGTGACACTTCTCAGTGGCCGGCGTTTTGAAGTCGATCACCCACACGCCTTGCTTGTTCGCGAGGGGGTAGCCGTGTTTCTGGCACCTGGCGGTATCCCGATCTACTTCGATCATGACAGCGTGAACGAGGTCATTCACGCGGGTGCCAATACCGACGTCTAACCTTGCGGATCCCTTTCGGAATCAACGATCGAAACGAACGGGCCTCGCCCGCGATTGAGAGTCAACAATGTCGATTGCCACAACGTCCTTGCACGAGCCTGAAGAGCGATTGGTTGAGCACACATCGCTTGCCCAGCCGCATTCGCCTGTTGAACGGCGAAACGGGGACGCTGCGACGCATCGGCGGACGTCCGACATCCAAGACGATGACGACGAACCGATGCCGAAGCGGAAGAAAATTCGCTCAAGCACATCGCATCTCAAGATCGTGCCGGAGACGTTGGAGCTGCGCGAACTCGTCAAAGCGAAGGCGCAGCAGTTTGCGGAGAAGCTCGATCACTCGAAGCCGTTCAGCAAGAGTCAGCTTCAAGTCTGGGCAATGCAGTTGCTCGGTGAGATGTCGCTGCCAGAGAAGTACAGCGGGTTCGCGGCGGTGCTGATCGGCAACTTCTTTTGGCGTCGGCAATTCCTGGCGACGCCGTTCGAGCGGCGGATGCTGTTGTTGCCGCACTGCCTGAAGCACGCTGAGGGCTGCCCGGCTGAGTACACCGAATTCGGGCTCGACTGCGAGCGCTGCGGAGCTTGCACGATCGCCGACTACAAAGTGCGGGCCGAGCAACTCGGTTACAAAGTGCTTGTCGCCGAAGGCTCGCCGATCGTGCTGAAGATCATCGTCGGCGGATATGTCGATGCGATTCTGGGAGTTGCGTGCCTGAACGTGCTGGAGAAGGCGATCGACAAAGTCCTGATCGCGGGCGTGCCGAGCTATGCCGTGCCGCTGCACTCCGGCGATTGCCACAACACGTCTCTCGACGAGTCGTGGATTTGGGAAGTGCTCGACAAGTACGAGCCGATGCCGGATCAGCGTCTGACCGGATATGTCTCGGTGATGCGTGCCGCCAATCGTCTGTTCGACGAGCACTTCGATCGCCTGCTGCCGCGAGTCCGCAGCAAGACACCGGAAGCGGCCGCGACCCCGCTCGGTAAGACCGAAGATATTTCTTACGACTGGTTGCGCAATGGCGGCAAACGCTTTCGACCGTTTATCACGCTGGCCGCCTACGACGCCGCGACCGGTGGCTCGTGTCTGAAGAATTTCGACTCCAGCTCGCAACCGTTCGAGTTCCCCGACTCGGTCGCGCGCGTGGCGATGTCGATCGAAGCGTTCCACAAAGCATCGTTGGTTCACGACGACATCGAAGACGACGACCTCTTCCGTTATGGCCGCGAGACCCTGCACCGCACACACGGCCTCGGCCCGGCGATCAATGTGGGCGATCATCTGATCGGGTTGGGATATAAGTTGATCGCCGCCTCTCGTAGCTCAGGCGGCCCGCCTGAGTCCGCAGTCGCGGCAGAACAAAACGGGCACGCGGGCCGCGTACCCCACGATGTCGCGTGCGACGTTCTCGAACGCATGGCTGCCGCCCACATCAAGCTCTGCGACGGTCAAGGCGCGGAGATGTTCTGGCAACAGAATCCGACGCTCGACTTCACACCGCTCGACGCTCTGCAAATCTACGCGCTCAAAACTTCGCCTGCGTTTGAGGCGGCGTTGTATGCCGGGCTGCGCATGGCCGGTTCGGTCGAGAAGTACGAAACGCTGATCGGCCCGTTCTGTCGTCACGTCGGCATCGGGTTCCAAATCCTCAATGACTTGAAGGATTGGCGCGGCGACAACGACAACAAGATGGTCGCTGGCCAGGACGCGCTTGCCCTGCGGCCGACGTTGATGATGGCTCTCGCGTGGCAGGCCGCCAGCGCCGAGCAGCGTCAACTCATGGAACGCTGCTACTTCGACCGCGAAGAGCAAGACGCCATTCGCCTCGCGCGCCTCCGCCGCTTGTATGAGGAACTCGGCGTCTTCGAGAAAGCCGAACGCCTGATCGAGAAGTCGCGTGACCGAGCCGAACTGCTCGCCGACGATGTTGAGTCCGACGAGATTCGACAACTCTTGTACTTCCTCGTGGACACCGTCATGGCCGACGAGCAAGACAAAGACCCGCGCGACTCGATGCCCAAGCCATCGCCAATGCTCGTGTCGCTTCCGGTGACAACCGGAGCCTAAGGAGGACGCCGCGATGAAGACGACCGTCAGCGACAACGGACAGATCACGCTCCCGTCAACACTGCGCCGAAAGGATCACATTCGTGCCGGGCAACAGTTTGAGATTCAACGGCTGAAGGCTGGTGAATACTTGCTGAAGCAGAAGCCCGAATCGCCACCGTCGGCGAATAACAAAAATCTTGTGGATTGGCTTTTGGCCTGCCCGGAGAAGGGTTGGTTCCAACCGATGGAGTCTGAATCCACCGATACGCTCTTCCGAGAGGATCTCTTTTCCGAAGAGCCTCAACCTCGTCGAAAGAAGTCGCGTAAGGCGAAAACAAAAACCTAGGCGCGGCCATGCTCTATCTGGTCGATAGCAATGTGCTCAGCGAAGCGACTCGTCCGCTGCCCAATCTCCGAGTGATCGACTGGCTGCGCGAAAACGAGCCGGAATTGGCCATCAGCCCAGTCGTGCTTGGCGAAATTGAGTACGGAATCCTGATTCTGCCGCCCGGTCGCCGGAAAGATCGACTCCTGCTCTGGTTCGCGAATCGAGTCCAGTCCCTGCAAATCGTTTCGTTCGACGCGCCGGTCGCATCCGAATGGGCACGGATGATGGCGGGGTTGAAAGCGAAGGGACTGTCAATGGCCGTCAAAGACAGTTTGATCGCCGCAACGGCGCGAGCACATCGTCTGACCGTCGTGACTCGAAACACCTCCGACTTCCGTCACGCGGGTGTGCCGCTGTTGAATCCCTTTGACGAACCGGTCGCGGAGTGATCGCATCACTGACAGTGCGGCATTGCTCCCATTTGGGCCAGTTCCCATACTCCCGCCGCTTTGAATCCGCGTTGACTCGTTGAGCATTTCGGCGCGCCGCACGCACCGAAATCGCCGACGGATTTGATCTCGCTTTGCACATCTCTCACCGAGTTTGGAAGGAGTCTTCTGATGCCGATTTTCAACGACAACTCCGAGTCGATTGGCCGCACGCCGCTGGTTCGCATCAATCGCTTGACCGCAGGACTGAAGGCGACGGTGCTCGCCAAGATCGAGGGCCGCAATCCGGCTTACAGCGTCAAGTGCCGGATCGGCGCGGCCATGATTTGGGATGCCGAGAAGCGCGGCGTGCTCAAGCCTGGCATGCAGGTTGTCGAACCGACCAGCGGCAATACCGGCATCGCATTGGCTTACGTTTGCGCGGCGCGCGGTTATCCGCTGACGCTGACGATGCCAGAGACCATGTCGCTCGAACGACGCATGATGCTCAAGGCGTATGGGGCCACGCTCATCCTGACTCCGGGTGCGGAAGGGATGAAGGGGGCGATTGCTCGCGCGGAAGAATTGTCGAAGCAACCGGGCTTTTTCATTCCGCAGCAATTCAAGAATCCGGCCAATCCGGAGATTCACTTCAAGACGACCGGCCCGGAGATTTTTGAAGACACCAACGGCAAGGTAGATATCTTCATTGCCGGCGTCGGCACGGGCGGCACGATCACCGGAGTTTCGCGATATCTCAAGAAGCACAAAGGCATGACGATCAAGTCTATCGCCGTTGAGCCAACGGCCAGTCCGGTTCTCTCCGGCGGCAAGCCCGGTCCTCACAAGATTCAGGGCATCGGTGCCGGCTTCGTGCCCGACATTCTCGATATGACGCTGGTCGATGAGGTCGTGCAGGTCACGAACGAAGAGGCGATGGAGTTGGCTCCGCGCCTGGCCAAGGAAGAGGGGATCATCAGCGGCATCAGTTGCGGCGCGGCGATGGCGGCGGCGCTCAAGGTGGCGGCTCGGCCTGAGTCCGAAGGGAAGACGATTGTCGTCATCCTGCCCGACTCCGGCGAACGCTATCTCTCGACGCCGATGTTCGAGTACGCGAAAGCGTGACGCGCTCGTAGTGACCCGATTGATCGGGTCGAAGAGCTTCGGTTTGTGTTGCTCAAAGACCCCATGAATGGGGTCACTACGAGCGCGAATGCCCGGTCCTTGCGACCGGGCTTTTCGTTTGCGGTCTGGCGGTGAGTCGTTGATGATCCTCGGCCGTGTGTTTTGCACGGAGCGATTTGAATTACATCGGTCGGAGGCAATGGCGATGCGACGACTTTTTTTTGTGCTGTCCGTTGGCTGTGTGTGTGCGGGTCTGTTCGGGGTGAAGAGCTTTGCCGATGACGCTGCTCCGCCGAAGTGGCTGCAATCCACGGCCTATGTCATCCCGAAATACACAGCGACCGAAGGCGAAGGCTACTTCGCGATCATCGAAGGGCTGAATCGCCGGCTCTATATCGGCACACACGCGAATGGCGTGAACTCGTGGCTGGTCGAGTTCGATCCGGCGACCAGCAAGATGAATGTCGTGGTGGATGCTCAGAAGGCGATCACCGTGCAAAGCACCGGCTTTGCGACGCAAGCGAAAATTCATTCGCGGAACAACACCGGAGCGGTCACCGGAAAGATCTACTTCGCCACGAAGCAGGGCTATCCGGCGGCGAACGAATCGCGGCTGGCATATCCCGGTGGGCATCCGATGGCCTACGACCCGGCCACCGGCAAGACCGAGGTCTTCCCGATTCCGGTGCCACATCAAGGGATCATCAGCATCACGCCCGATGAAGCGCGAGGCGTCGCGTACATCTCGACCTGCTCGGACGAGCGGCCCATCGAGAGCACTCACTTTTTGGTGCTCGATTTGAAGACGCACAAGTACCGCGATCTGATGGACTGCCAGCACATGTATGCGTTCGTGGTCGTCGATCATCTCGGCCGAGCCTATCACCCGATCCTTGGCGGAGATATCGCGCGGTACGACCCGGCAACCGGCAAGCTGGACCGGCTGAAGCAAACGATCGACGGGCAGCCTCCCACGAAAGAGAGTCATCTCGCCGATCCGGAAACTCATGCGATCAACTGGGACGTCTCGCCAGATGGCAAGACGCTGTACTGCCTGCCGATGAGCACGAATCAACTTTATCGCTACGACCTCACGGCACCGGGCGACACTCTGGCCGGCAAGTCGCTCGGCCCGTTGATCCCCGGAGCGACGAGTACCGATTGCCGAGGCATGTGTGTCGGCCCCAGCGGTGCGGTGTGGGCCTCGGTCACGCAAGCGATCAACGGGATCAGTCAGCATCACTTGATCCGCTATCGTTCTGGCGATGCGGCTCCGCGCGACTTGGGGCCGATTGCCGTGCGCAATCCGGACTTCACCGAGTTCAAAGATGCGAGTGGCAAAGACCTGCCGTTTCATGGTGGCTTCGGCAAGTTGGCGGACGGAACCTTCACGACGAAGTTTGTGACGATGGGGGTCTGCGAAGCTCGCGACGGCAGCGTTTACACGCTGGTGCTGCATCCGTATTCGGTGCTGAAGCTGACGCCGGCGGACTTGCCGAAGTGACGCCGATGACGGGGCACACGCGATCCTGGCGGGCTTCGCACACGGATGCGAGCGGCGCACACGGATGAAGTCAAAGCGGACGTGCCGTTCATCCGTGTGTGCCGCTCGCATCCGTGTGCATTGCAGCCATCGAAAAACTTTCCGATCCGCCAATTGCGCATCAGGTTGCAGTTGAATCATGTTCGCAGTTCATCCGCGGATGAATTGCAATTCCATTGGTCTGAGGCGGATGTTCGGTGGAGTCGTTCGCCTTCATTGCCGCTTCACTGCGGCTCCGGTGGCCGATGTCAGCGTGGCGAGGTTCGCTTGAAACGCTTGATCGCCGTTGCCACGCCAGGCCAGCATCTTCTTGTCGCGAGCAGTCACGACCCACAGTTCCAACTCGCCGGCCATCCAGGGCCAGATCCATTGCATGATCCGGTCCATGACCCAATTGAAGCCCAGAAAAAACATCCAATCGACTGCCCCGATTCCTTTCCGATTCTCCGCTTCAATCTGCACGATGAACTTCAGTTTGCAACGTTCCGGTTTGCAGGGCACGAACGCGACGAATAACTGAGTCTTCAAGTCCGTACCGACCACGCGCGAATCGCGGGCCGAACCAACCAGTGCCGCCATCATGGCCACTGCAAAGGGCTTCGCCACCCAGGATACCTCTGAGCTGAACAATGCCGGCAGGATCAGTACGCCGAACACGATCCAACGTTTCGTCCAATTCGGCAGCGGTCCCAACGGTCGGTCCATGCAGAGAGTCTCGTAAGTCACGACTTTCTTGGCGAGGTCGGCTTCGCCACCAGAATCAATCCCTGCAACACGAGGAACACCACCAGCGGAGCGATCCAAGCCAGACGCAAAACTCGCATCAGCGTGTCCCAGCCGGTACTCACCGCCGCCGCGAGCAACGTGCGATGATCGGCGGCCTCGACGCCCAGGTTCGCCAAGTGTTCGACGATCTTGGCGCGGCGGTGTTGATCGAGATCCGAGTTCGGCGGATCGCTCGACGGTTCGAGATACACGGACTTCGGTTCGTCCTTCAACCGCTCGGCCATGCGTTCGAGCCGAGTTTCAGCCTTCGGCGTCAGCACGGCGGCGTGCGATTCAAAGTCGGACTCTTGCAACATCAGGCCGGATGCTTCCGCATCGCGAACGGCTCGATCGCGTGACTCCAACAGCGATCCCAGGCCGAGCAACGCCAACATCAAGACCAGCGTCAGCATCAGCATGCCGCAGCCGATCGCCGTCATCTGCGTCTTGAACTGCTGCCGTTCGGACAAAATTTCGAAGTGCAGATCGATCGTCCGTCGCCGCCGCAGCGAACGCTTCGCGGCATCGAGCACATCGAAGGCACGCACCGCGTCTGACCAAGTCGGAGCGTGCGGTGTCTTGGACGTGACGAACGCCGCGATCATCGCCGCCGGTCCAGCGGCATCGGTGGGGCATTCCAGGATGATTGGTCCGCGATCGGTCTCGACGGTCAATCGCCACACGGCCACCGCGCCGCGTCGCGCCGTCCAGGTCGCGTCGGGCAAGTTGCTGCCAGCCAGAGTCAGCGTTGCTTGCGAGCAACCTTGCTCCGTCAGGCCAGAACGCTGCGCGGTGACTTGGTCATAGCGGCCTCCCAACCATTGCAGCAGGTCGATGTCGTCGAGAGCAGCGGCGTCGATTTCGGCATCCGTCAGTCCTGATGTCGAGGATGACGGCGGAAGTTCTCGGTCCACTTGTAACCGCCGGATCGCTCCCAACTCACCGGCCGCGAGTTGCTGCGAGAGCGTGACCAGTTCCGGCACGAAACGCAGTGAGAATGCGGGCATCAATTCGACGTGCGAATCATCTCGGATCAAAGACAACTCGTAGGCACACGCGGCTCCGAACGCGACGCGCGGCACGATCAGCAGTTGCTTGCCGGCCGAGGCCAAGAGCTTGGCGGCCGTTTGCACTTCGTCACTGTCTCCCGCAATGAGAATCGCCTCGACCGTTTGGTCGATCAGCAACTCTTCCCACGAGCACCGTAGGACCGACGACCATTCCGCGTGCGATGCGAGCAGACTTTCCGCCAAGGCGGCTTGGACCACACGATGCCCCGCTGCGGAGATTGCTTCGAGCAGCAGAACCGCGGCGGCATCGTCTCCGACAAGTGCAAACTTCATGATGGCGGAGAGTAGCCGCCGTGTGTGATGTCGTCAGCCCAATGGCGTTCACTTTGATGAGCCGGAACGCGCTAGCGTCCGGTTCGGCGATAAGAATAAACGACAAACCGGACGCTAGCGCGTTCCGGCTCAGCGTCGCCGACTTCCTCTTTGGCCAGACGCTTGCGGGCGGCTACAACTCCGCCGATGTCTGCCGCTGAATGCCAACATGTGACTCCGACGCTGCACCGCGAAAGCGGTTTGCGGTATGTGATCGAGTCACTGGTGTCGCTGGCGTTGGCCGTGTGCCTGGTGCGGTCGTTCGTCGTCGAAGGGTACATCATCTCGACCGGTTCGATGGCTCCGTATCTGCTGGGTTTTCACAAACAAGTGGTTTGTCCCAACTGCCGGCTGCCGTTCGCGGTGGGTGTGCCCGTCGATTCCGACGCGGAGACGAACGGCCCCGTCGCGTGTCCGAATTGCGGACAAGCTCACATTGATCTCTCCTTCGTGCCGCGCAACGAAGGGGATCAACTGCTGGTTCAGAAATTCGCGTACCTGTTCCGCCGGCCGAAGCGCTGGGAAGTGGTCGTCTTTCAGAATCCCAATCAGCCGACTCAAGCGTATGTGAAGCGCGTCATCGGCCTGCCGGATGAAGAGGTGCAAGTCCGCGCGGGAGATCTCTGGATCAATGGCGAGCTGGCGCGGAAGAATCTGGCCGAGCAGCGCAGCACGCGCATGGTTGTCTCTTCGTTGAAGTATCAATCGCAGAACGGTGCTGAACTCCGCTGGCAGGTGGAGGACGGATGGAAGCCGACCAGCGATGGGTTCGCATTCGATCCGGAATCGATCGCGTCAGGGCTTGATGATGCCGCGACTCAGATGTCGGTGACTTATCGTGGCGTGTTTCCGAAGCAATCCGGTTCCTCGTCGATGCCTGAGGCGGCACAACTCTGGCCGACGGATGAGTATGCCTACAACGGGCTGAACGAAGCGACGCAGCGGTATCGCGTGCGCGACTTGATGCTGGCGATGCAATTCGAACTGCACAGCGGGCGCGGTGCGATGACGTGGGCGCTGAGCGACGGGGCCCAGACCTTCGAGGTGGTCCTGGCGGCGGGCGAGCGAGAACTGCGGCTGTTCGTGGACGGCGTCGAAGAGCCGGAACTGCGAGTGAAGTTAAGCGGCTCGATGTGGCAGCGGAAACGGCTGGTCGAGATGTCGTTGTTCGACCGGCAGTTGCTGTTCGCGCTCGATGGTGAGGTGATTTATCAGCGGCCACTCGAACCGCTGGTCTTGCCGGCCAAGAATGGTGACGGCGCGGCGAAGAACTCTCCCCTGGAGGATTTCGGGCCGGTTCGATTCGGTGCGCAGAATCTGCATGTCTCGGTCAGCGACCTGACGCTGTATCGCGACGTGTATTACACGCGCGGCGACGGGCGGCACGGCGTCAACGAACCGTATCGGCTCAGCTCGGACGAATACTTTTTTCTGGGAGATAACAGCCCGGTCTCGCTCGACAGCCGCAGTTGGACGAACGCGATCGTGCGGGATCACATGCTGATCGGCAAGCCGTTTCTGGTGCATCTACCGTCTCGGCCGGGACGGGTGAAACTCGGTTCCGCCGAGTGGCATATCCGCGTTCCCGACTGGGGACGCATCCGATACATTCGCTAACGTTCAAACTCAGGGGTCGGGTGTTCGGTTTTTCGGAATTGGCGGGAAGAACGCTCGGATTCCAAGTGATGCTCACCTCCCGCCAATTCCGAAAAATCGAACACCCGACCCCGGCCAATTCCACTTCCTACAGCCAGACTCTCCACGCATGACCGCTCCATCCAATATCCCGCCGACGAATACCAAATCCGATGTGCCTGCCGCCGCTCCCAAAGCCGCGCCGCCCGCGCGCCAAGAGAGCGCTCGCGAGACGATCGAGTCCATCGCGGTCGCATTTCTGCTGGCGTTCTTGTTCCGCGCGTTCGAAGCCGAAGCGTTCGTGATTCCGACCGGCTCAATGGCCCCGACGTTGTATGGCCGGCACAAGGAAACGAACTGCAATCAGTGCGGGCATCTCATCACGATCGGTGCCAGCGAAGAGGTTGATGACAACGGCTATCTCAAGGGACGGCTGGAGTCTTCGCTCTGTCCGAATTGCCGAGCACCGAACTCCATCCGGAACGCGCCGGTGTTTCGCGGCGATCGGATCCTGGTCAACAAGTTTCCGTTTGAGCTGAAGGAACCGCGGCGCTGGGACGTCGTCGTCTTCAAGTACCCGGAGGAGCCGAAGACCAACTACATCAAGCGACTGGTCGGCCTGCCGAACGAAACGCTCATCATTCGCCAAGGGGATCTTTATCGAACGGAACCCGGAGGCGGTGAGACTCGCGTCGTGCGTAAGGCGGACCCGTACAAGCAGCGCGACGTTCAAATCCTGGTTCACGACAATGATTTTCCAGAGACGCCGTTGATCAAGAACGGCTGGCCGCATCGCTGGGCCGCCGTGGAACCGGCGGCGACCGATTCGGAAGCGATCGCGACCGGCAGCACGTCAACCACAGAGATCGCTGGTTGGAAAGAGACCAACGACGGCTGGCAGTCCTTGGAAAAGAAACACGCTTTTGCACTTCAGGGAGACGCGGCGAATGGACCTCGTCTGCAATGGCTGCGATATCGGCATTTCGTCCCCACACCGGAGGTCTGGCGAGCGGCGCTCAAGTCGGATGATGGGGACCGACTGAGTGACTTCGGCACGAATGGAGCCGCTGCGCTGAAACGGCCCAAGGCGCAGTTGGTTACCGATTTCTGTGGCTACAACGCTTTCTCGGCGGCGCAGGACATTGATCTCGACAGCTATTTTTGGGTTGGTGATTTGTCGATTTCCTGTGACGTGCAGATCGACAAACTCAGTGAGAATCCCGAACTGCTGCTGGAGCTCAACGAAGGGGTGCATCGCTTTCGCTGCCGGATCGATCCGAAAACCGGCGAAGCTCAGTTGCAGCGAATCGTGTGGCTGAATCAATCCGCAGAGGACGTGGAAGTGCTCGCGAAAGCAACCACTTCGGTCGTCGGCACCGGCCAGCATCGCATCGAGTTCGCCAACGTCGATCAACGGCTCAGTCTGTGGATTGATGGGAGCTTGATCGACTTCGGACCAAAGGCGGAATACACGCTCTCGGAGATCGAGAACCTCGGACCGCAAGAAGAGGATTTGACGCCCGTCGGAATCGCGGCGCGCGGGATGAACGTGGAAGTCGCGCATCTGCAGATTCATCGCGACATCTACTATCGCAGCAGTCACGCGCTGGATTGGGGAGCCGATCAAGAAGAGTGGACTCCGTGCTCTTCGCATCAGCACCTGCGATCTCTGCTGACGGACCCGATTGCGTGGGGTGAGTCATACAAGGCGTGCAGCCACGAGGCGCGGTTCGACCTCGGTCCCGACGAGTTCATGATGCTGGGGGATAACAGCCCGCGCAGCAAAGACAGCCGCCTGTGGGGGAACGATCGCCGAGCGGAACATCGTCACGCGGTCCCTCGTTCTGCTCTGGTGGGCAAGGCGTTCTACATCTATTGGCCTCACGGCCAACCGTTCCTGAATGGCGGCGAGGGATATGCCGTTTGGAATCACAAGCAATTCGAGACGAAGCGCCGACCAAACGGCCGAGCGGAGCAACATGCGGACGGTTCGCCCGTCATTGAAAAAGTGTCCACGGATTATCCCGACGTCCGCTTGCCGTTCTATCCGAACGTCGGCCGGATGCAGCGGATTCGCTGAATGATTTGAGTATTGAAATGGATGCGACCGGCATTTCGGTTTTGGCCCCAACGGGGACTGACTCGAAAGCCCAGGGCGACACCCTGGGTTAGTGCAAAACCAACAGGCAATAAGCCCCAACGGGGCGCAACTTTCATCGCATCCGTGCAAGTTGCGCCCTTTCAGGGCTGAAGAATCTTTCTCGTTCGACCAACCCAGGGCGATGCCCTGGGCTTTCGAGTCACGCCCCGTTGGGCAACGCCGTTAAGTATTTTTACATAGCGAGCGTTAGGTGCTGTTTGAGTTGGAGTTTGTGTTGTCGTGTGGCGGCGATGATGTTTGGTTTTCCGGCGTGAGGCTTGTCTTTGTTGTCGGGACGGTAGCGTGCTTGTT
>CAMDPX010000027.1 GCA_945905295.1 Planctomyces sp. SH-PL62
GGCGCACACGGATGAACGGCTCGCCTTCATCCGTGTGCGCCGTCTCGCATCCGTGTGCGCCACGCAGCCCATTCGATTTTACCTGACGTCGGCAAAACTCGGTGCGCCACCTGAAGTGCCCAAGACGGAACCGGTCCATGCCGAGGAGATCGCCGTCAAAGCGGCAACCTGAGAGATCCGAAAACGCTAACCTGCAGCCCCCTGCCATCACCGGTGAGAGGTCGCTCTCATTTCGATCCACACGAGTGCCACGGGAAAGATGACATGACCTTCAGCACGATTAGTCCTCAAGAACTGGCCGCTCAGCACGAGCGCGGTGCCGTGTGCGAACTGCTCGACGTCCGCACGCCGGTTGAGTTTCGCGAAGTGCATGTGCCGTTCGCTCGCAACGTCCCGCTGGACCGGCTCGACCCGCCAGCGTTGCTGAGTTCACGCAACGGCGCAAGTCAGCAGCCTCTGTACGTCATTTGCCGATCGGGAAGTCGAGGCAACCAAGCTTGTGAAAAGTTTGTGGCCACCGGGTTCACGAACATCATCAACGTCGCCGGTGGCACGTTGGCTTGGGAGCAAGCCGGGTTGCCAGTGACTCGCGGACAAAAGGTGATGTCGTTGGAACGGCAGGCACGCATTGCGATTGGCCTGATCGTGCTGACTGGCTCGGCACTGACTTGGTTCTACGATCCGCGCTGGATTGGCTTGCCAGCGTTCATGGGAGCGGGTTTGATTTTCTCGGGCCTCGCTGACTTCTGCGGACTGGCATTGATCCTCGGCCGCATGCCGTGGAATCAGGTGGCAGCGCCGACCAGTGAAAAGCCAGACTCGTTCGGAGTAAGTTGCTGCACCCGGAAAGACGCAGGCTGTTGATGTCTGACTCCGCCAAGCCGGAAGACAATTCCTCCCAACCATCGGCACCGTTGTCGCGCACGGTGCGAGTGCTGGGCCTGACCAGCCTGCTGAACGACATCGCCAGCGAGATGATTTTTCCGCTGTTGCCGACGTTCATCGTCACGGTGCTCGGAGGCAGCCGCACGTCGCTGGGCATGATCGAAGGGACTGCCGATTCGTTGGCGAGTTTGCTCAAGCTGGCGGCCGGACATTGGTCGGATCGCTCCGGTCAGCGACGGCGATTCATCCTGATCGGGTACGGTTTCACCGTGTTCTTGCGACCGTGCCTGGGTTTGATGACGGCGGCCTGGCAAGTCGGACTGGCTCGACTGGCGGATCGCTTCGGAAAGGGACTACGCACGGCTCCGCGCGATGCGCTGATCGCCGATACGACACCCGCCGCACAGCGCGGCCGAGCCTTCGGATTCCACCGAGCGATGGATCATGCGGGAGCGGCGATCGGGCCGCTGCTCGCGACATTGTTCTTGTGGCTGAGGCCGGGAGACCTGCGCACGTTATTCGAATTGTCGTTACTGCCAGGATTGGCGTTGCTGACGCTGCTGTGGTTCGGCTTGCCGAAGTCCGCCGCCGCAAAACCGGCCGCCGGACACGAGCCGCTGCGGTTGACGTTGAAACCATTCGACTCACGGTTTCGCGGGTTTCTCGCCGCGCTGGTGCTGTTCACGTTGGGAAATTCCAGCGACGCCTTCCTGTTGGTTCGCGCGGAGCAACTGGGAGTTCCCGTTCTGTGGCTGCCGACGCTGTGGTGCGTATTTCACATCGTGAAGAGCGCGGGCAATTGGTGGCTGGGGGGCCTCGTCGATCGCTTCGGACCACGTCGGCTGATCGTGTTGGGCTGGGCTTGGTACGCCGTTGTTTATCTGCTCTTTGCGATGGCGACCGAAGCGTGGCACGCCTGGGCGTTGTTCTTGCTTTACGCCGCGTTCTACGCGCTCACAGAGCCCGCCGAGAAAACGCTCGTCGCCAATCTGGCCGGCTCCGAGCGGCGCGGCCTCGCGTTTGGTTGGTTCAACTTCGCGATCGGCATCGCGACTCTGCCGGCGAGCGTGCTGTTTGGTTTCCTCTACGATCGCTGGGGCAGTCTGGCCGCCTTCGGCACGGGGGCGGGACTCTCGTTAGCCGCATCGATCCTGCTGTTGTGGGCCACACGCGAACGCGGGGATCAATCCAGTGTGGCTCGTTAGTTCGACTGTATTACTTTTGACCCCAACGGCCTCGTGCCGTTGGTGAAGCAGATGGTGAGCTAGTTCATGACGTCGCAACGCCCCCCAACTCTCCCGTTCCTCCGCCTTCGGCGGAGGACCGGGAGAGTTGGGGGACATTGGTGGGTTCTCGCTTGTTAGCTCTCCATCTGTTTCACCATCCGGGCAAGCCGGATGGGGCCTTCAATGAAGAAGTCATACAGTCGAATTAGCGAACCTCGACGCTGCGCAGATACGTGGCTGCCTCTTCGGGCAGGACCGTGTTGATCGACATGCCGCTGCCGAGTTCAAAGCCGGCGGGTGTCGTGAGCCGCGGAAGAATTTCGATGTGCCACAGGAAGTAGCTCTTGTCTTCGTCGCCGCGCGGAACGGTGTTGATCGTCAGGTTGTAATCGGGGTTGTCCAATCCGATCGAAAGCTTTTGCAGGACCGACTTGAGAATCTCCGCCAGCGGCCGCAGTTTCGATCTCTCGACATCGCCAAACGAGGCGTGATGTGTCTGCGGCAGAATCCAAGTCTCGAACGGCACATGTGAGGCATACGGCAGAAAGGCGACGTAATCGGAGTTCTGGACCACCACGCGCTGGCCGGCTTCCAGTTCGTCATTGCGCAGCACGCAGTACAGACAATGACCGCTCATGTCGTAGTAACTTTCCGCGATGCCAAGCTTCGTGCGTAACATTCGCGGCACGACGGGCGTGGCGATCAACTGGCAGTGCGGGTGTCGCAACGACGTCCCGGCTCCTTCTCCATGATTCTTGAAGAGCACGATCATCTGGAAGCGCGGATCGCGGAGCAGATCGTTATGCCGCTCCTGCATCGTGCGCAGTAGCGCTTCAATTTGCTCGACCGGTTGCTGCGCGAGAAAGACGTCGTGATTGGGAGACTCGATGATGACCTCGTGTGCTCCACAACCGCCGCGATGCCGGAAGATCGGCGAACCGTCGGTGCCGCCGTCGATCGGCTCTTCGATGCTCAGCGCGGGGAATCTGTTGGGAATCACGCGCACACGCCAGTCGGTCGGCTTCGGCAAGCCCCGCGCCGGCACGCGGAAGATTTCCGGCGGCGTGAGGTGCTCGTTGCCGGGACAAAACGGGCAGACCTTGCCTGGCGATTCGGGAATTGGTTTCGGACACGCTCCACGAAATTCGTGCGGCCGACGCGCTCGAGAGGGCGCGAAGATGACCCAATCATTGGTCGTCGAATCGAAACGAAGTAGCGACATGGCAGCCCTTCACAACGCAAAGTGTTCCGCATCGCGCGCGGACCTACGCGGAGCCACTTGAGCACATGCAACTCCAGGTCCAATTGGGGGCAAAGTCGCCACGCAGAGTTTTCCGCGCCCGTCTGGAGCATTTCAGAGCCTCCACAAAACAGAGGCAATCGAAATGCGATGGTCCGATCAGCCGCATCGTAGGCCCGACCTCTGATCACTGAGATCTGTAGAAGCTGTTTCAAAACTGGTAGGTCAGGCTTTCTAGCCTGTCCCGAATTGGCAAAACCACGTCGATCGTTGATCGGGTCAGCCTGGAAAGGCTGACCTACTTCGGTTTTGAAACAGCTTCTAGAAACAAAACCGCCCCGGACATGACCTGCTTCACGTCCGGGGCGGGGAAGGAGACGGCCGGAAGACCGTCAGTGCTTTCCATTGAAGATCGCTCAATCCACCGTGCCGGGTGTGACCGGTGGGTTGTCTTCACCGAGATCGCGTGGCATCGGCACCAGTCGGCTGCCGATCACAGGCACCGGCTCGTCCGAGAAGAAGCTGTCTTCGTGAGGCAACTTCACCGCCGGGGGAGCCGGCTGCGGTTCCTCGCGGCGAGACAGCTTCGAGTTACGCTGGTCGAGGATCGCTCGCGCCGCGGCGCGGACTTCCGGTTCGCTCAACCGCGTGAGGTTCTTCAATTGTGCGAGCGGTTCGAGAACACGCAAGACGCGACCGATCGTCGTTTCCATCATCGCGATCTCCGTCATCGTCTGCCGCACGCCGTTGAGTGATTGCGTTTGCTGACGCAACTCCGTGCCGAGATCGGTGAGCAACTCCAGAGTTTCGATCGCGCTGGCGATGTCATGGCCCGCCGACTTCAAATCAGCTTCCAGCTTGCGGACGGACGTCCAATTCTTCTGAGCAAGCTGCGTGTCTTCGGCATTGGCGGCCAGCTCGTCCCGCAGTGAGAGCAGTTGCTTGGCGTGCGTGTGCGATTGCTCGGTGCTGTCATCGTTCGGGCGGAGCGAGTCACGCAGGGCCAGCAGCTTGTTCGCGGCCTCTTGCACTGTGGGAAGATCGTCCGCTTGTCGGACGGTGTCTTTCAGAGCGATCAACTCGGCGGCGTTTCGCTGAGCTTGTTCGACCCCGGCGGAATTCTCGAGGACTTTGGTTCGCAGATCGCCGAGCTTCTGGACTTCGACGGCGGCGACGTCTGCGTCTTGGCCAGCGTCACGCATTTGCTTGTGCAACGCAGAGACTCGATTCAAGCTGGCCACCGCGTCTTCCTGAGCCTGTTTCTCGAACAGCAGCCGCTCGTGCAGTTTTACGATGTCCGACAGCACCTGCTCGACCGCCACGACCGATTCACGCTGGCCGGCGACGCGCTTTTGCAATTCGGCAATCTGATTCAGCGAAGCTACCGCGTCGCCGGTTTGCTGAGCTTCGGTTTCGACGCTCAGACGAAACTCACGCAAGTCGCCGAGCGCCGCGCGAGCGGATTCCAACTGCTTCTTCTGGGCTTGCAGTGCGGAGAGCAGATGGCTGGTCTCCCAAGCCACATCTTTCACGCCGACTAAGTCGCGCATATTCTTTTCGACACTGACCAGATCCCGTCTGACCGAGGCCAACTCGTGCATTAAGGGACGGCGAAGCATGATATCCAGCCCCAGGAACCCGATCGCGATGCCGACCAGGACCAGCCCCCAACGGACAACGGGAGCGTTCAATAAATCTTTCTCTGCGGACGTCTGAGTGGTGTCATGAAGGGACAAGGCATGTCCTCCTGAAAGCCGGCCATCGCGCGGCCGGAAAGCCCAAAGAAGCGGACGAGTCATTGGCAGCTTTCGTAATCGCTGCCACACGGATGCGTTCTCCAGTATCGCCCGTCCGACCCCGCAGAAATTGCCAGTTCAGCGGTCCAATTGGCGAACGGCGCGGAACTCCGCCGGTCAAACAAGACGCATCAGTCTCAGCAGTCCCGCCGGACACAGCGGTCGTGACGAAAAGGCCGCCGGACTTCGCGCCGCCGGACAAGCCAACTCGTGGACTCGGAGCTGTGATTTTTGGAAGGCAAACAGTGTCGTTGAGTGCAGAAGTGAAAATGGGATTGAACGAGATCGCCCTATTTGGGAGCATCCGACATCGGTGTCTTGGAGACACCCTAGCCGCGCTCCGCGGAGCCAGCGGCTTCCCATGTACTTCAGTAAGGAGACTGAAATGCCCCGCCGTTTTCCAATGCTTGTTGTCGCGTCGCTCGTGGTGACTGTGTTCAACGTCCACTCCCACCGCGCATGGTCCGGCGAAAAACATCGCCGCACAATCTGCTGCCAACCGATCGCGACTTGCCAGCCGATTGCCAGCCAAACCGCCGGCTCGGTTCCAACCTGCTGCCAACCGGCGGCCGCAACAATCTCTTCGTCGTCGAAGTCGTCACCCATCGAACTGTGTGCTCACGCGCAACCCGCCCCACGCCGCCTGACGCCGCAGCCGGACTCGCTGGAAATCCATCAGACGACGGCCACGACAACCTGCGCCATGTACATGTGGTGTAATTGGGGCACTTACCAGTCCTACTATGCCATCAATTGCGCCACGAATGCGCCGTGTAACCTCAATGGCAATAACCTCGCGCCGTTGCCGGGCAATTGCAGTAATCCCGGCGGAGCTTGCATCACCATTGGAACGGCGGTTGTTCCGACAGCGTCCGGAGCAAACTTCTCGCAGCGACCGGGAAGCCTCACACAGAAAGGGATCAAACTGGCCCGGAAGCACAAAGCCGGAGACGAGCCGATCAATCAGGCCAACCCACAGACGACGAAGCCTCGCGAGTTGAAAGAACGGACCCGGATCGGTCAGGCGATCTTTGTGAAGTTCCCACGGGTGCCGGGTTCCTCGGACTTCGTGGTGGCCGAACTGCAACGCTACTCTGTGAAGGGGATCGGTGCCGACGGGCAAGAACTGGCCGGGACGTTTGCCGTGGGTCTGGAAATCGACCAGGCACCGGCCGGCAAGTCGGTGAAAGAACTCAGCCGCGATCAAGTCACCATCGCTGACGACCATGTGGCGCGAGTGGAAATTGGCAATGCAACCTATGAGATCGTCACGGCCAGCAAACTGACGCCGTAATTCTTGGTCTCGATCGCAACACGCAAAGCTGGAAAGTCCTTGGCCTCACAGCCGAGGACTTTTGCTTTTGGCACAACGAAAGCCGACTTGTCCTTGCAGCGACTGACGGACAACGGTTGTCTCGAAACGTGGGTCGCTTTGGAAATGAGCGTCGGCATGAACTGGGCCACCGCGAACGGCAACATTCGTGGGATGATCTTCTGCGAGCAGGTTGCTTCCGGAAGGAATTGAAGCGCTGGGTGAATGCTGTGCCAGAACAAATTCAGAAGCGTTCGAGAAGAGTCCCCGGATTGGGGGATCGGTTTGAGTGTGATCGAACCCTTTGAGTTCGACACTCGTCAACGTCCACGCCTCTGCGGGGGGATTGGCTTCGCCCCAAGGGAAGCGTGTCGTCCAACCGTTCGTGGCCGCGAACTCATATTCCTGAGCGGTGGGCAGGCGCTTGCCAACCATCTCTGCGTAGAGCACCGCTTCGTCGAAGAATAACCCTGTGAGGGGAAAATCCGGCTTCCCCAACAACTCTGGGTGGTTACGCAAAGAAGGGGGCAATTGATTGTGAAACTTGCTCAGGAAGTCACTGACCGTGACTTCTTGTTGATCCAATAGGAATGGGCTCAGAGAGTGACCGGATTCCACGTCCTCCAAGAGTGACATGCCATCGTGATCGCCCAGCGGAATCGCGATGGGAAACCACGAGATGGCCTCGTTGGAGCGACTCTCCCAATAGCGATGTGGGTAATAGTCTGGCATCGCATGCGGGTTACGCGGCACATGCCGATAGACCTCGTGGAAGCGGCCGTCGTCCAAGGCCGCCACGACGAGGTAATCGCCCGGCCCCAGAACTGCGGTCAACGGACTCTTCGTGGCAGGACGTTCGGCTTGGGCTTCCAATGGTTCGCCCGTGCGTTCGTTGAGCGGATAGATGACGACCGTCGCTCCGGGTGGCTCGGTCGCGATTGAGACTGCGAGCGTCCGTGCGGTGGCCGTCACGGGAGTCTCTGGCCGCGACTGCGTGAAAAAAGAGAAGGCGAGTCCAATAGCGACCATCGTGCTGACGGCCGCGACGGCCAACGATGTCGCGAGGATGCGATTACGGCGTGCCCAACTGACGCAATGCTCCGCCACGCTGACGGATCGCGCTGTAATCGGTTCTCCCACCAGAAACCGCCGCAAATCATCAGCCAGTTCCTGCGCGGTGCTGTATCGGTCCTCGGGAGCTTTCGCGAGACACTTCAGGCCGATCGTTTCGAGATCTCTGGGGATGGCCGCGTTGAGTGACCGCGGTGGGCGGGGCTCCTGCCTTTGAATTTGGTGGAGCAGCAGCGTGGAGTCGCCCTCAAAGGGGGGCTTGCCAGTCAGCATCTCGTACAACAGGACGCCGAGCGAATACACATCGCTGCGGCGGTCAACGGTATGGCTATCACCGCAGGCTTGTTCGGGGGACATGTACGCCGGAGTTCCCAGAACCAATCCGGGATTGGTCAACGTCACTTGGTCTCCGCTCCACTTCGCCAAGCCGAAGTCGGAGACATGCGGCTGGCCTTCAAGATCCACCAGAATGTTACTGGGCTTGAGATCGCGATGAATCACCCCCGCTTCGTGCGCGTGATGAACGGCCTCCGCAATGGTCACCAGCATCTGGCTGGTTTCTGCGAACGTCAGGCGACGACCTTGCATCAGGTGGAATAGTGTCTGCCCCTCGATGAACTGGCTGACGATCCCCAGTTGGTCTTCCTCTTGATCGATCCCGTGAACCCGCACGATGTGCGGATGCTCCAGCGTGGCGGCGGCGCGAGCTTCTCTCAAAAACATCGTCCGAGCGTGCTCATCCCAATCCGCAAGGTGTGGCAGCTTGAGTGCGACGATGCGTTCCAGTCGCTGATCTTTGGCTCGCCAAACGATTCCAAATTGCCCCTCGCCCATGATCTCCAGCAATTCGTAGTGGCTGAACGTGCGAGGAGCCAAACGCGAATCGGGAACCGTCTTGTCTAAGCGAAACGAATCGCTGTCTGCGAGGTTACCGATTTGAGAAGTACGAAGAGCGGACGCAGGATCTGTGAATTGTAGACGTGTGAGATGCATGATTTCGCCTCCCGAAATGACCATAGCGCGAAACGCCCTCTGGCGCGGGGCATTCAGAATACTCACTCAAACGCCGAATTCCAGTCGTGCTTTCTCCTGTGGAGTGCCATTGAGAAAATGAATCGCACTCGTTTGGAAGTCATGACCGGTCTTTGGAGCGGTCGCTTTCCGACGGGTTCGCTCGACGGCTCCAAAGTCCCGGAATGAGTCCGGCCGCCATTTTTGGAACGGAATCCCCATCCGGAAAATGAGCACCGAAGCCCGATCTCATCCCGCGCATCACGAGTCGTTCCTAGTCGCTTGAATCCCCAAAATCGTTTTGTCATAGTCTCCGCTCCTTTGGCCTCGGCGGGAGCTGCTGAGGCTTGGTTTGTTGAGAGATGGAGCGTGATTCCGCGTCCACAGGCGGCTCAACAAACCCACCGACGGGTCGCCTCTGTCGGTGGCTTCCGCAATCCACGCGGGCGAGATCTTCGCCGGCGACAACGTGCCGAATGGATGATGGACACACTGTTCGCTGCCAACTCGCTGGCCGAGTTTCTCCAAGCGTTACTCACGCTGGTGGGAATTCCAATCAGCGCTGAAACCGCCTACCTCATTGCGGTTGTCACGCATGTGGCTTTGGTCGTCGGCTGGTTCGGCCTACCGGCCGGCCTCTTTATCTGGGCGGAGCGAAAAATCTCGGCCCGAATTCAAGATCGTCTAGGCCCCACGCGCGTCGGCGGTAAGTTCGGCTGGCTGCAATCGCTGGCAGATGGTGCCAAGCTGATTCAAAAAGAGGACTTGGTTCCCAAGGACGCTGACGGGCTCATGTTTCGGATGGCTCCCTACATCGTCGTGGTGGCCTCTTTGGCGGCTTATCTCGCTCTGCCGTTTTCTGATGGCTGGACCGCTGTTGCGCTCGACACCGGTTTGTTTCTGACGCTGGCGGTGCTTTCGCTGGAAGTCCTGGGAGTCATTCTCGCTGGTTATTCGAGCGGCTCGAAATGGGCGCTGTTCGGAGCGATCCGCGAATCGGCCCAGATGGTCAGCTACGAGATTCCGATGGCGCTTTGCGCTCTGTGCCCGATCGTCACGGCCGGCACGTTGAATCTCAACGAGGTGGCGTTGCTGCAATCGGGCGGAATCTGGAACTGGAACATTCTGCATCCGTTCAACTTCTTTGCGTTCTTCGTCTACTTCACCTGTGCGACCGCCAGTTGCAAACGTGCTCCGTTTGATCTCGCCGAAGCCGAAAGCGAACTGGTCGCGGGCTTCCTGACGGAATACAGCGGGTTTCGTTGGTCGCTCTTCTTTCTGGCCGAGTACGCCAGCATGTTTCTCGTCAGCGGTTTGGCGACCGTGCTGTTCCTGGGTGGTTGGGATGATGGTTTGGGGATTCTGGCGGCCATCAAAACAGCTTCGCCGACTGGAGTTGGCAGTTTCCTGGCGAATGCAATCGGCTTGCTGTTCTTCCTGGTGAAGGCATCGGTGCTGGTCTGCGTGCAGATTTGGGTGCGTTGGACGTTGCCTCGGCTGCGCATCGATCAAGTCATGACCACTTGTTTGAAGTACCTTATCCCAATCAGTTGCTTTCTCTTCGCGGGAACGGTCGTTTATCCGCTCGTGCTCGCGACGATGTCCGGCAAGACGTCGATCATCGGCCAGCCGGCCGGCGAGCGATTGGTGCAGCCGAAGAAGGCCGCTGGTGTCTCCAGCGCCGGGGCGAAAAACGAATCACATCTGCGAATCACGGCGACGGGCACGGAAGGGAGCAGCCGATGACTGCGGAAATCATTCTCTTCTGGTTATTCGCCTTTTTGACCTGTGCCGGAGCGATCTTGGTCGCGGTGAGCCAGAACGTTGTCCGAATGGCGTTCTCGTTGGTGCTGACGTTGGGTTCGACTGCCGTGTTGTTTCTGTTGCTGGGCGCAGACTTTGTCGGTGCGACGCAATTGCTCGTCTACGTGGGTGGCACGCTAGTGCTGCTGGTCTTCGGCGTGATGCTCACGGCGACGGGGCCATTTACGAGAATTAAGAGTTCGCCCGCGGATGCCATCTTGTCCGGTTTGATCGGTGTCGTGTTTCTCTTCATCGTGGCCAGCACGGTCACGGCCGTCCCTTGGGTCGATTCGGAAGACGGCAACGACATTTCCCAAAAGATTAAGATCGGAACGCACACCAAGTCGGCGGAAGGTGGCTTCAATCCGGCTCAGCAGGGCAACACGACTCGGCCGCTGGGCTTGAGCTTTCTCTCGTTACGTGCGGATCGGGATTTGAAGCTCGGTTTGCCCAGCGAATTGTCCGCCGAGTCCAACACGGCTCCTGTTGTTCCGGGAGCGTCCGTTGTCATGCCTGGCGTCACGCCACCGCCAAAATCTTCGGTGCCGCCGAGCACCGGATATCTCCTTCCGTTTGAAATTGTCTCCGTGCATCTTCTCGTCGTGTTGGTCGGAGCGGCGTATCTCGCCCGGACCAAGCGCCGAGCCACCACATAGGTTTGGGCAGCTCGCCCGTTTTGGCAGGCTTTTCTATGGAACCGACACCGGACAAGTTCTTGTTCATCAGCGCGGTGCTGTTTGTCTGCGGGGTCGTGTGCATGACGACCAAGCGAAACGGCATTGGCATCCTGATGGGAGTCGAGTTGGTGCTCAATGCGGCCAACCTGAACTTCATCACGTTTTCGCGGTTCACGCCGCTGGGCCTCGACGGCCAGGTGTTCTCGCTGTTCGTCATCGTCTTGGCGGCGGCCGAAGCGGCGGTGGCCTTGGCGATTGCGCTCAACTTCTACAACAACCACCTGACGATCGACGTCGATCGCGGGGATGAGTTGCACGGCTAAGGTGTCTCGATCAATCTGAAATTTGAAATTTTAGATTTGAAATTAGAACAACATGGAATCACTCGGAAACAGACTCTCGACGCTCTTGGCCATTGCGTGGCTGTTGCCGCTGTTTGGCTTCGTGGTCGAAGTGTTCGCGATGTCCTGGCCAAACGCCAACCGCAAGAGCAAGGCGGCGGCTTACTTCGCGATCTTCTGCATCGGTTTCGGTTTCGTCTGTAGTTCGATCGCGTTCTACGAGTGGGGTAATGGAACCGATTGGGCCGTCTTCAAAGCGGTGGATCACGGTCACGGTGAGGCTGCTACCGCGACGGAACACGGCGATCACGCAGCGGTTGGCCATGCCGACCACGAACACAAGGCGGTGACCCACGAGACCCCGAAACAAACGGTCTTCGCCGGCACGTTCTACAATCTCGCGCAGTTCGGCAACCTAAAGGTGTCGCTCGACTACTACATCGACAGCCTGACGCTGGCGATGTTCGTGATGGTCACGCTGATCGCGACCTGTATTCATATCTTCGCGACTGGCTACATGGCTGAAGAACTGGTTAACGATTACGTCGATCATCAGGTGCATACGCACGATGGCGGGCACTTTCACCGGCCGGGTCGGTTCTACAAGTTCTTCTCGTATATGTCGCTGTTCTGCTTCGCAATGCTCGGACTGGTTTTGGCTGGAAACATTTTCCAGGTCTTCATCTTCTGGGAATTGGTCGGAATCTGCTCGTATTTGCTGATCGGCTTCTATGTGGAGCGTCACTCCGCCAGCACGGCGGCGAACAAGGCGTTCATCGTCAACCGCGTCGGAGATTTCGGGTTCATCATCGGCTTGATGATCCTGTGGACGTCGTTCGGCACATTCAGCTTCGCGGACCAGCACGGCACGGACGGCAAGGTTCAACCCGGTTTGTTCTCGATGGCCCGCGGACACGACGGCGAGTTGGCTAAGACAACGGATGGCAAGACGGTCGTTCTGAAAACCGAGCAAGATGGGCACGGTCATTGGGAGGCTCCGGCCGAACCGAGTCACCAAAAGACGATCACTTACACGCTGCTGATCGTCGCGGGTTTAGGAGTCTTCGGCGGCTGCGTCGGCAAGAGTGCTCAGTTCCCGCTGCAAACGTGGTTGCCCGACGCGATGGAAGGTCCAACTCCGGTCTCAGCGCTCGTGCATTCGGCGACGATGGTCGCGGCTGGCGTGTATCTCGCGGGGCGGTTCTATCCGATGTTCGTGCCGGAGGTGTTGCTGACGATTGCTTACGTCGGCTGCATTACGGCGTTCGTTGGGGCGACGATTGCGATTGTCGCGACCGACATCAAGAAGGTGCTGGCGTATTCGACGATCAGCCAGCTCGGCTACATGATGCTCGGCCTGGGTGTCGGCGGTTGGGGAGCTGGTCTGTTTCACCTTGTCACACACGCCTGCTTCAAATCGTTGATGTTCCTCTGCTCGGGCAGCGTGATTGCCGGCTGCCATCACGAGCAGGAAATGCCCAAGATGGGCGGCCTGCTCCGCAAGATGCCGATCACCGCGCTGACGATGCTCGTGGGGGTGATGGCGATTGCCGGTCTCGCGATTCCGGGAACGTCGATCGCGTTTTCCGGTTACCACTCGAAGGATGCGATCCTGGCGACGGCGCTGGCCTACACGAAGCTCAATCCGATTCACTTCCTGTTGTTCGTGGTGCCGTTGCTGACGGCGGGGATCACGTCGTTCTACATGTTCCGATTGTGGTTCTACACGTTCCTCGGCAAGCCGCGCGATCAGCACTTGCACGAGCACGTCCACGAATCCCCGTGGGAGATGACTGGCCCGTTGCTGTTGCTTGCCGTGTTGGCGGCTGGCTGTGCGATCGGGGGTGAAGACGGAAAACTCTTCAAGATGTTGACCTTCAGCCAGCCAGTTGGCGTCGCTGATGGCGTTGATGGTGCGGCAGCTCACACCGTCTCGTTGCCGGGGCACACAGCGATTCACGAATCGCATTCGACCGCTGGTTCGGCGGCGCTGCTGGCGGCGTTCATCGGCATGTCGATCTCGTACTTGGTCTACGGCAAGGGTGTCATCAATCCAGCGGACATCAAACGGCAAGCGGCCTCGGTGCATGCCTTCCTGGCGAACAAGTGGGGCTTCGATGACCTCTACGACGTGATGTTCGTGAAGCCGGCGCATGTGGTCGCGAAGTTCGCGGCCGCAATCGACAAGTTCGTCTTCGACGAAATCCTGCACACGTTCGTGCGGATGGGGATTGCGGTCTCGAAGTGGGATCGGAAGTTTGACGAGGGAGTCATCGACGGCATCGTCAATCTGATGGGTAATTCGACTTACTCGCTGGGCATCAGCCTGCGAAATGTGCAGACCGGAAAGATTCGCCAATACGTGACATTCATCGCGGTCAGCGTCGTGACGCTGTTCGTGTTGCTGTTCGCTCTGTATCCAAAGGGTTGACACTAGTGGTGAGCCGGAGGGCGTTAGCCCCCGGACGAGATACGAATCAAAATTGTCCGGGGGCTAACGCCAGCCGGCTCGCCGATTGAGTTGCGGTTATCACCCGCGTTAGGGAAACGGACCATGTTTACTGCGGAAACGCTGACGAGTTGGATCATCTTCGTCCCCACGATCTTCGCGTTCTTTTTGATCTTCTTTGACAAGAAGGCCGTGGAGCCGATGCGCCTGTGGGCGCTGGCTGGAACCGTCGTCACGATGTTTCTGTCGCTGGCGCTGATTGGGCAGTTCACGCTTGGCGACGGCAGCATTCAGGGCAAGGTGAGTGTGCCGTGGATTGCCAGTTGGAACATCAACTATCAGCTCGGCTACGACGGTATCAGTCTGACGCTGGTGGTTCTGTCGGCCTTTGTGTTCCTCGTGTCGATGCTGGCGTCGTGGGGGATCGAGAAGCACGTCAAAGGTTATTTGATCCTGTTCCTGATCCTCGAAACCGGTGTCATGGGTGTGTTTTTCGCGCTGGACTTCTTCCTGTTCTACGTGTTCTGGGAAGTCATGCTGCTGCCGATGTACTTCCTCATCGGCGTGTGGGGCGGTCCGCGTCGCGAGTACGCGGCGATCAAGTTCTTCCTCTACACACTGGCAGGCGGCGTGCTGATGCTGATCGCGTTGCTGATGTACTACTTCGGCAGCGCGACGCCTGAAGCGATGGCGATCACGGGGCATAGCGGCGGTTCGTTTGATCTGATCAAACTGGCTGAGATGGCTCAAACCGGAAAGATCTTCAGTCCCGGCATGCAAGTCGCCGGCTTCATCCTGTTGTTCATCGGATTCGCGATCAAAGTGCCGACGTTCCCGTTCCACACCTGGTTGCCCGATGCGCACGTCGAAGCTCCCACGCCGATCTCGATGATCCTGGCGGGGGTGCTGCTGAAGCTCGGCGGTTACGGCATCATCCGCATTGCGTTTCCGCTCTGCCCGTATGGGGCTCAAGTGGCGGCGTATGCTTTGGTGGCGATTGGCGTCGTCAGCATCATTTACGGAGCGTTCGCCGCGTTGGCTCAAACCGACTTCAAGCGGATGGTGGCGTATAGCTCGGTCAGTCACATGGGTTATGTGTTGCTCGGCATCGCCGTCTGGAAGATCTCTGAAGTGACAGGAGCCGCCGAAGGCCGGGACTACTGGCTGATGGGGATGAACGGTGCGATGTTCCAGATGATCGCACACGGCGTTTCTTCTCCGGGCATGTTCTTTATGGTCGGCGTGATTTACGACCGAGTGCATCACCGCGACCTCAATCAGTTTGGCGGATTGTCGGGACTGATGCCGAATTACTCCGGCATGGCGGCGGTGATCTTCTTCGCGGGTTTGGGTCTGCCCGGCTTGTGCGGATTCATTGGCGAAGTGTTCGTCGTGCTGAGCGTTTGGAACTACTCAAAGGTGTTGGCGATCGTTTCGGCGGGTGGTGTCATCCTGACGGCCGGCTACATCCTCTGGGCATTGCAGCGAGTCTATCTCGGCCCCGAATACAAAGGTCCGCATCCGGAAGCGATCACTCCGATGACTTCTCGCGAGCAGGCCATTGGCTGGTTGTTGATCGTCCCGTGCCTCGCGTTGGGCGTGTATCCGAACTTCGTCTTCAACTACACGAACGATTCGCTGACGAAGTTGGTCGATACGCTCGACAGCGGCTACCAGAATACTCCCAAGCCGAACACCGTGCAGACCACACAGAAATAGAACACCCGTTGCCACGCTCGGCGTGGGAACGAGGGAATGAGTTATGAACGAAATCGGTTTACTGGTCCAACGCTTGTTGGACGAAACGACGAAGACTTCGGTCGGGCTGTTCGTACCGGAATTGGTACTGAGCGGCACGATCGTCGCCATGCTGTTGTGCCGCATCCTGCCGTTGCTGTGGCGCGTGCCCGCTCAGTGGATCGCCCTGTTGGGAGCCTTTACGGCATTCGCGTGGACGCTGTGCCAATTCGACCAACTCGTGGGCGGGACGATGCAGCCCACGCCGATTTTCACCGGCCTGTTGATGTTCGATCAGTTTGCGACGTTCTTCCGCATGTTTCTGTGCTTGTTCCTGATCCTGACCATCACGCTGACGGTCTTGAGCGGCATCCCGGATCGCGAAGACGGTCCCGACTTCTACACGCTGCTGATCGGCGCGACGCTGGGCATGATGATCATGTCCTCGGCCAATCATTTGCTGATGGTGTTCCTGGGCGTCGAGATGGCCAGCGTGCCCAGCTACGCGATGGTCGGTTTCTTGAAAGGCCGCAAGAAGAGCAGCGAGGCGGCGCTCAAGTATGTCGTCTACGGAGCCGGTGCCGCGGGCGTGATGCTGTACGGCATTAGCTTGTTGGCAGGTTTGACTGGCACCGGTTCATTGCCGGAGATCGGGCATCGGTTGAGCATGATCGTCAGCCAGGGTGCCGGGATCAGCGATCCGATTGTTCGGACGATTGTTCTGGCGAGCTTGATGGTGCTGGTCGGACTGGCCTTCAAACTGTCAGTCTTCCCGTTCCACTTCTGGTGCCCCGATGTGTTTGAAGGAGCGGCGGCCGAGGTCGCGGGTTTCTTGTCGGTTGCCTCAAAAGCGGGCGCGTTCGCGCTGCTGGTGCGGTTTGGCTTGGCATTCTCCGGCGGTTCGGCGGCGGTGTCCGAGATCGCGTTCGCGCTGGGCATCGGCATCGGTGTGCTGGCGGCGGCGACGGCGACGTTCGGAAATCTTTCGGCCTACGGCCAGACGAATATCAAACGGATGCTGGCGTATTCGACGATCGCTCATGCCGGTTACATGCTGATGGCGGTCTCCGCGTTGATGGTCATGAAGTACAGCAAGCATGGCGGAGCGGAATCGACGGCGGCGACGTTGTCGTGCATCGAAGGCTTGATCTATTACCTCTTCGTGTACCTGTTCATGAACCTGGGCGCGTTCGCGATTGTCGCGTTGGTCCGCAATCAAATTTTCAGCGAAGAGATCGAGGACTACAACGGCCTCGCCACACAGTGCCCGCTGCTGTGCTTTGGCATGGCGCTGTGCATCTTCAGTCTGATCGGCCTGCCGCCGATGGGGGGCTTCTTCGCGAAGCTCGTGATCTTCGCGTCGGTCTTCAAAGCGACCTCGGTCCACTGGGCGATGTGGTTCGTGCTGGGTGCCGGAGCGATCAATACGGTCTTCGGCCTCTTCTATTACATCCGTATTTTGAAGGCGATGTACCTCAAGCCCCGTCCGGACGGTGCTCGCAAAGTGAGCTACGACCTGATGCCGGTGGGCTTGTTCGTGTTGATGATCTGCCTGCCGACACTGGGGCTGGGCATCCTGCCGGCCCGATTCACCGAGACATTCAACAACGTCGCGTCCGTGTTACTGACCGGCCGTTGAGCCGGAAATCCGAAACTCGAAATCCGAAACTCGAAATCGTTCATGGCACTCTCGACTGATCTGGAAATCCTGAACCGCGTTCTCCGCGAACTGTCGAGCTGCTTCTTGCAGTACGCGGGAGAGTGCT
Organism: Planctomyces sp. SH-PL62; assembly: GCA_945905295.1. Lineage (GTDB taxonomy): Bacteria > Planctomycetota > Planctomycetia > Planctomycetales > Planctomycetaceae > SXKJ01. The sequence goes on from CAMDPX010000027.1 coordinate 17,315, forward strand.
GGCCGTGGACATCGGCCGGTGCCGAGGGTGCGAAGCTGCGCGGCGCGGTGATGCAGTGCGTCGAGCGACAGCGACAGTCGATCGGGCTTGTGGCCGAGCATCTGGCCGCTCACCAAGACCGCGTCGAGTTTGGCAAGTTTTCGGCGGAGTTCACCGATCTGCATTACGTGTCGCTCACGTTCTTGCTCAAGCGGCTGGTTGAGTCACAGACGAAGCTGGTGGAGTCCATCGACCGTACTGTGACGTTACTTCCCAGCGGCGACGTGTGCCGCGAGATCTTGGAAGTCGTCCGCGGCAATGAACACGCCAACCTGGCGGCGTTGCAAACTCCGTAGGCAGTCGTAGCCTGACTCTCCGAGTCGGGACTTCCGCGGCAATCCACCCGACTCGGAGAGTCAGGCTACGGTTGGAAACGGAGTCGCTCATGCACCTCGTTGATACGCACACGCATCTGGACGAGGACACTTTCAGCCAAGACGTGGATGAAGTCATCGCACGGGCGGTTTCGTCCGGCGTAACGGCGATGGTGGCCATCGCCACGACGTTGGAAAGTAGCCGGGCGACGATTGCGCTCGCGGCGCGAGTGCCGCAGGTGTTTGCCGCGGTGGGCATTCATCCCAACTATGCGGTGCAGGCGAAGCCGGGGGATTGGGAAGCGATCGAAGAGCTCGCCGCATCGCCGAAGGTGGTTGCAATTGGCGAGACGGGGTTGGATCGGTATTGGGATCACACCCCGTTTGACGTGCAGATTGACTACTTCCGCCGACAGATTGAATTGGCGAAACGTCGCGACCTGCCGTTCATCGTGCATTGCCGCGAGGCGGAACCGGATGTTGTCGCCGTGCTGCGTGAGGCGGCCGGCGCGGGGCAACTCAAGGGGATCATGCACTCGTTCTGCGGTGGCCGAGCAACGCTCGATGCCGCGTTGGAGTTGGGGCTGCACATCTCCTTCGCGGGGATGTTGACCTTCAAGAAGAACGTCGAGCTGCGCGAGTTGGCGAAGACAGTGCCTCTGGAGCGACTGCTGGTCGAGACCGATTCGCCGTATTTGGCTCCGCAACCGAATCGAGGCAAGCGAAACGAGCCGGCGTTCGTGCGGCACACGGCGGAGTGTTTGGCCGAGGTGCATGGCCGGACGCTCGATGAGCTGGCGGCGCTCACCACGGCGAATGCGATGCGGTTGTTTGGGATTTGAGAGGCGCGTACATTCTGCCCGCGAGTTCCCGATGGTTATGCTGAACGCGGGGAACTTTGACACAAACCCCACCGAGCTTGCCTCGGTGGTTTTTGGGCTTTTGCACTACGCTTGTCTCACTCGTAGTGCAAAGGCCCGTTTCCACCGAGGCAAGCTCGGTGGGGTTTGTGTCATCCTCACGCATGCGCGAATTACCGCGTCCTTCCCCCACCTCACTTGGAGCCTACCGATGCGCAAGACTCTGCTGCTGACTTGTCTGGGACTGACTGTTGCCGTGTTGTCGCTGACGGTGATGGGAGCGGATGCTCCGTCGTCGAAGAAGGACTGGCCGGGTTGGCGCGGTCCGAATCACGATGCGATCGCGACGGAGAAGGGATTGTTGCAGGAGTGGTCGGAGCAGGGTCCGCCGTTGTTGTGGACGGCGGAGGGCTTGGGGGGCGGATTTTCGAGCATCGCGATCGCGGGCGGTCGCATCTACACGACGGGCAAACGCAAAGAAGGCACCTGCATCGTTTGCCTGGACCTCAAGGGCAAGGAAGTCTGGGCCACCAAAATTGGGAGCGGCGATCCGAATTGCACGCCGACGGTCGATGGCGATCGAGTCTACGCAATGGATCGGCATGGCGAGTTGGCTTGCTGCGATACGGCCTCGGGAAAGGTGATCTGGACGAAGAGCTTCGCCAAGGAATTTGGCGGCAGCGATCCGAGCTGGGGCTACAGCGAATCGCCGCGCGTCGACGGAGATTGGGTGATCGTGACGCCGGGCTCACAGGAAGCGCTGCTGACAGCTCTGAATAAGAAGACGGGAGCGGTGATCTGGAAAACGTCGAACGCGGCGCTCGGCAGCAAGGGACACGGCGGCGCGGGTTATTCGTCGGTGATGATCAGCCAGGCAGCCGGCTTGAAGCAGTATGTGACGATGGTTGGCAAAGGTTTGGTGTCGGTCAACGCGAAGGATGGTTCATTCTTGTGGACGTACGACAAAGTCGCGAACGGAACGGCAACCATCCCCACGCCGATTGTGCGCGGCGATTACATCTTTTGCTCGTCCGGCTATGACGGCGGCGGGTCCGCGCTCGTGAAAGTCGTCAAGGATGGCAATGGCGCGAGGGCCGAGGAGGTCTGGTACAAGAAATCCAACGAGCTGCAAAACCATCACGGTGGCACGATTCTGATTGGCGATTACCTCTACATGGGTCACGGGCACAACAAAGGTTTCCCAGTGTGTGTCGAGTTCATGACCGGCAAGGATGCGTGGCGTCCTGGTCGCGGGCCGGGAGAAGGCTCGGCAGCGATTGTGAGTGCCGATGGGAATCTCTACTTCCGGTACGAGAGCGGCGAGATGGCGCTGATCGAAGCGACGCCGAAAGAGTATCACTTGAAAGGGACATTCAAGATCAAGACGAAGCACTCGCAGAGCTGGCCGCATCCGGTGGTGCTGGATGGCAAGTTATATCTGCGCGATCAGCAGGATCTGCATTGCTACAACGTGAAGAAGAGCTGAGCACATTCACGGCGCGGAGTTGGCCACAGTCATTAGAAGCCCGGCTTTGGGGAACAGCCGGGCTTCTTCATGCGCGATCCATTCTTGCGATCCGAATCACGACTACTTTTTCGGAGACGGTCCATGACGAAGTCCCTCTGCGTTTGGATTTGTTTGTCTCTTGTCTCGCTGTCACAAGCGGCGGACTCTGACTGGCAGCCGGTGACCACCGACTTGCTACAACGAGAGAAGACCGGTTTCGGCGGGTTGTGTGGCGTGGTCGTCGATCACGCGAGCGGCGATCTCTTCGCGAATCTGAGCGACCGCGGGATGTTCCACTCCGGCGATCAAGGGCAAACCTGGAAGCGCGTCAGCGACACGCAGCCCAAAGGCCGCACGGAGACTCCCGGCTGCTGGCTGCTCGATCCCACCGGGAAGAGCAACCGCATGGTGACCGCCTTGGTCTACGGTTCGCCGATCTCGGTCAGCGGCGATCGAGCCGTCACCTGGAAATCATTGGACGGCAAGTCCGGTCACGTCGACTGGTGCGCGGTCGACTGGACCGATCCGGAATTGCGGTTCGTGCTCGCACTCAAACACGAAGCAGGCGGTTTGCTGTTGGCCTCTAGCGACGGCGGCCAGTCGTTCATCGAAGCCGGTAGGGGATTTGGCACGGGTTGGGTCTTCGACAACCAGACTGCGGTCGTCACGCAAGCCAAGAGCAGGGATCAACCGAAGCCGCATCTGCTGCGCACCACCGATCGCGGCCAGACGTTTCATCCCTGCGGCGAGTTCAGCCCCGTCGGCATCAACAGCGCTCAGGCACTGCCGAAATGGCGCGACGACACGCTTTATTGGTTGGTAGACGGCGGCCTGATCACCACGATCGACAAGGGAGAAACTTGGAAGAACATCGGCGCGATCAAGGAGGCCCAATACGGCCCGATCTTCGGCAAGAACGCACGGCACCTGTTCGTCCTGACGAAGCCCGGTCCGGTCGAGAGCACCGATGGCGGCGTCAACTGGTCGCCGCCGCTGGCTCCGCCGAAAGAAATGAAAGGGATCGGTGGCCTCAGTTGGCTTGAGTACGACCCTCAGCACGACACGCTGTATTTGATGAAGATGGGCAGCGACCTCTATCGTCTGACTCGCGCGAAATGACCACCTCTCAGCCAGAGATTGCGCGCCCTGTTCGCGGGCGGCTGACGCCTCACTGAAAGGGGATTTCGATTTCTTTCAGTCGTCAGGAACACGCTCATGAACGCGGTCAACATTCGACGGGGGACATGGATGCCTCAGACACAACCTCGTGACGAGGAGCGGAGCATCCTAAAGACGCGAAATGCCGTATTGCTGGCAGTGGCCCTGGTCGGGTGTCTGGCCGGAGCGATTCAAGTCCGCAAGTTCATCGGCTCGCTGCGCACGTCCGACGGTTGGTATCTCGCCGAGCAGAACGATCGAGTCGTTCTGGTCGCGGGAACCGGTGATGTTGCTCCCAAGACGAAGGGGGTGGAACCGGTCTGGCAAATCAGCGCGCCGCACATGCAGACGCCGACCGGTAAGTTCTTGGCGGTCGAAGAAATCGAAAGCGGAGTCCGACTTTCACTGTCCTCCAAGAAGACGATCGCGACACGCTGGAAGTTCGAGATTGTGTCCTCGAAGCCAGCCAAGAATCCCACGGATGGATCGCGGGGCGAACGTGGGTTGTTGACCGGCACGGCCTCAAGAACGTTTCGATTGCGAATGTTCGACGGAGACCATGAAGGCTGGTATCTCGCGGCCAAACCACGCACGGACGAACCGGCCAAGCCGTCGGAAGCCGCTCGCGAGTGGCGGATCACGGAAGATCCCAAGCAGGCCGTGCTGTTCGATTATGTCGACTCGCATTACTCGATCGGACACAAGTGATCTGCCGGGGTAAGCGTCCGATAGGCATTCCACGTGACGGGGTCGGGAGTCTTTTTCATGCCGCATGACGTTGTTCAATCAGGTTGAGCTTGGGGCATTGCGGCATGAAAAAGACTCCCGACCCCTTCTTGAGCAGCCTCTTGTTTGCGAAAGGAGAACCGTCTAAGTTGATTCGCGTCGCCGGACCCGTTTCGAGCGAGTCGACCCGCCCAGTGTTGTCGCCCACCTGCTTCCTCAATCCCGGACACGCCTCATGTCTGCGAGCCAACGAACTACTCGTTCCGCGGGCCTCACGATTTCCCTTTGGGTCGCGTTGTGGATGGCGTTGGCTGCGGGCTTCACTCCTATCGCTTTCGCGGATGAGCTTCCCGCACGGATTGATGCGTTGATCGCGTCGGTCGCGAAGGACTCACCGCTTGGTACGTCCAGTGACGATGCGACCTTCGTTCGCCGAGTTTATCTCGATCTGGCTGGCCGCATTCCCTCGTGGCAAGAAGCGACCGCGTTCCTCGACAACAAAGAGGCCAATAAGCGGACGCAACTCATCGACACATTGCTGGCCGGCAGCGAATACCCGCGCCGGATGCAGGATTTGTTTCACGCGATGCTGATGGAGCGGCGCGGCGATAGTCCGGAGTGGACGAAGTTCTTGCAGACCTCTTTCGAGGCCAACAAACCGTGGGATCAACTCGTCCGCGAGATTCTCGATCCCGATCCAAACAACGAGGCGATTCGCGGGGCGGCATTCTTTCACACCAAGCGGTTGGAGAAGGTCGGCCAGCAAGAGACCGACTATCCGGGGCTGACTCGCGATGTTGGGCGGTTGTTTCTGGGCATGGACCTGCAATGTGCTCAGTGCCACAACCATCTTTTCATCGAGAGCTACAAGCAGGTCGATTTCCAGGGGCTCTACACGGTCTACCAAAACACGTTCATCCGCAACGACCTGAAGTTTCCGGCCATTGGCGAGAAGGTGCTGACCAAGAAAGCGGACTTCAGCTCGGTCTTCGACAAGGTCGCGCTGACCACCGGGCCGCGCGTCCCCGGCGGCAAAGAGATTGAGATCCCGACGTTCGAGAAGAACGAGGAGTATCTCGTGCCGCCCGACAAGAAGACCAACTTTTCCGGCACGCCCCGATTCCGACCGATGCAATTCCTCGCGACAGAACTGCCGATCTCTGGAAACAAAGCGTTCGCCAACAACATCGCGAATCGGTTGTGGTTCGTGATGATGGGCCGCGGGCTGGTCAACCCGCTTGATCAACAGCACGCGGCGAATCGGCCGTCGCATCCGGAGTTACTGGATCTGCTCAGCCAAGAGATTGTCGCTCAGAAGTTCGACATGAAGTCGATGCTGCGGCAATTGGCGCTCACCGAGACGTATCAACGCGCGACGTTGCTGCCCGCAGGAACCGAGCCTCCCAAGCCGGAGACCTACCGTATCGCTAATGAGAAGCGATTGTCGGCCGAGCAGCTCATGACCAGCGTTCTGGTCGCGACCGGTTCGCGCGACAAGCCGCGCGAAGTCGAAATGGAAAAGTTTCGGGCCGCGTTCGTCAAAGCGTTCGGCAATGTGCCGCAAGACCCGGAAGTTGAATTCTCGCCGTCCCTGAAGTCATCGTTGTTCGTGCTGAACGATCCGCTGGTCCTCGACTGCCTGGTGCCTCAGCCGGGCAACTTGGTGGAGCGATTGCTGAAGACGACCGACTCGGGCGCGCTGGCGGATGAGTTGTACCTCAGCATTTTGACTCGTAAGCCGACCGACGAAGAACGCGCTGCCGTGGTCGAATACTTGACCAAGAATGCCGAACGCCGCCCAGCGGCTGTCACGAATCTGTCTTGGGCGTTGTTGGCCTCCACTGAGTTTTGTTTGAATCACTAATCGTAGCTCGACTCTCTGAGTCGAGCCGAATCCAAGCACCCGACTCAGAGAGTCAGGCTACGGCGAGATGAATCCATGACACACAATCCGCTTTGCAAACCATGGGAACATCGGCTGTCGCGACGTCAGTGGCTGGGCGGCGCGGCGGGTGCGGCGGCCGGTGCATTTGGGTTGGGCGACATCACGTCGCCGGCGTTCGCCGCGGACCTGAAGAAGAAATACAAGCAAGTCCTTTTCATCTGGCTCGATGGGGGAATTAGTCAATTGGAAAGCTGGGATCCAAAACCGAACACCGAGTTCGGCGGCCCATTCCGCACGATCCCGACCTCGATTCCCGGAGTTCATTTCAGCGAGTTGCTGCCGCACACAGCGAAGCAGATGCAACATCTCGCCGTTGTTCGCAGCCTGTGTACTCAGGATGACGCGCACTCGTCCGGCATCGAACGTATCCAGCGCGGCGATCCGAAGAATCGCGGCGTGGTGTATCCGTATTTCAGCGCGGCGGTCACGAAACTGTTGGGGCCGAACGACAGCGGACTGCCTCCGTCCGTGTGGATCAAGCCGATGAGCGGCGGGTTCATCTACAAGGATGCTGGGTTCCTCGGCCCGCAGTATGGATCGCTGGCCTTTGGCGATGGCAAGCCGCCGGAGAATCTGCTGCGACACTCGTCCGTCAACGATCAAGATCTGCTCGAACGGAGCCAGTTGCGAACGCTCGCCGACAAGCGTTACTCGCAAACACATCGTGCCGGGTCCACCGAAGCGAACTCGTTCGTCTACGACATGGGACTCGAACTGATGAAGCGGCAGGACTTGTTCGACGCCTCGAAGTTTTCACCGCGCGATGTCGAGCGTTATGGCACGCACGATCTCGGCCGGCATCTGTTGCTGGCTCGGCGGATGCTGGAGGCGGGTGTGACATTCGTGAAGGTCAATTCGTATGGCTGGGACTCGCACGGCGACAATTTCAATGGCAGCCTGAGCCTCGTGCGGAAGTTCGATCAGCCGTTCGCCGCGATCATCGAGGACTTGGCGGCTACTGGGATGCTCGACAACGTGCTGGTCATCGCGATGAGCGAGTTCGGTCGCACGCCGCGCGTCAACGGGCATCTCGGCCGCGATCACTGGCCGGAAGCGTGGTCGCTGGTGATGGCTGGTTGCGGAGTGAAGCGCGGCGTCGTGGTTGGTTCGACCAACGACAACGGCACCTACGTCAACTCCGAGCCTTACGACATCGGCCACATGTTTCACACCTGGTTCAATGCGTTGGGCATCAACTCACAGAAGACCGAATACAACAACAACGGCCAACCGCTGCCGATCGCGCACGAAGGCTGCCATCCCGTCAAAGAACTTTTGGCTTGAGAAACCGTCAAGCTGTAGCCACGCTCGCCTAGAGTGTGGGTGAATTCACACAAAACCCCACACTCTGGCGAGTGTGGCTACATCAGAGATGTCCAATGCCGAACGAACCCCCGAAGCCGGTCACAGTCATTACAACCGAACGGCAGATCTCGTCGATCCGCTTCAGTCCCGACGGAAAACTTCTGTTCGCCGCTGGCCGCGACGGGAAGATCCACCGCTGGGATTTGAGCCAGCCGCAAATGCCAGTTGAGGAAGCTGCTGACGCGAAAAAGAAAAACACCAAGCCGCCGGAGCCGGTGTTTTCTGAGTTGCCGTCGCTGAGTGGTCATGACGGCTGGGTTTCACAGATCGCGTTACACCCGAAAAACCAACAACTGTTTTCTTCCGACACTTGGGGCCGGTTGATCGGCTGGTCCTATGCCGACGAGACGCCGAAACCGCTTTGGAATGTGCCGGCCGCGCACGACGGCTGGATTCGTCAGATTACGCTCAGTGCCGATGGCGAGCGACTCGCGACGTGTGGACTCGATAAGACGATTCGACTCTGGTCCACCGCCGACGGTAAGAAACTGCAAGAGATCGTGGGGCAGGGCGAGGACGTCTACTCGCTCGCCTTTCATCCGGACGGCAAATCGTTGGTTGCCGGGGATCTCAAAGGAATCATCAAGCAATGGGACTTCGCCGAAGGCAAAGCAGTGCGCGAGTTCGATGCGAAGATCCTTTACATGCTGTCGTTCATTCAAGACGTTGGCGGCGTACGCGTTTTGGCGTTTGATGCCGAGGGCAAGACGCTAGCCGTTGCCGGAGCGAAACCCGCTGGCGGCGGATTCGTTGAAGCATCGCCGCATGTGAAGTTCTTCAATTGGGCTGACGGCGCTGAGATTCAAACGCTGGCGGTTGGCGAGAAGACCGAAGGCTTCGTTCACGAACTCGCGTTTCATCCCGATGGCTATTGGGTTGGCGTTTGCAGCGGCCAACCGGGGCGAGGCCGATACTTCTTTCATCGTACTGGCGAAGCGCAGCCGTTCTTCACCGGCGACAAGCAGATGCCGAATTGCCATTCGGTCGCGCTGCATCCCAGCGGTGAACGCCTCGCGGTGATCTCCAACGCCGGCACTTCTGGCCAGATGAAATCGAAGGCTCGCGAGGGGATCTATCCCGGTAATCACTCGCCGATCCACATCTTCGATCTGCCGCGATAGAACCCACGCCTCCGGGCTTGTCCCGGAGGTTCCCGCGCTCTGAAGCTACGGCGAGGAACCGGAGAAAGACGCCCCAATCGAAGCATTGCAGAGCATTCGTGGCCCGTAGCTGCAGAGCGCGGGAACCTCCCCCGCAAGGGGGGAGGCGTTGTTTCCAGATCAACGAGACTCGACGGCCGATTGCCATAACGGGACGAGTGCCGGCGTGGAACCAAAGAAGTACATGGCTCGCGGGGACGACATCTCCAGCAGCTTGCGGAATTGCGTTTCGGGGTCGCGAGCTTGCGCCGATCCGAGCAACAGGTCCATGAGCGAGACGGGAAAGCTGAATTCGACGACGCGAACTTTGCTGAGTTCCAACTTGGTCTTCAGGGCTTCGAGCGCGGCTTCTTCGTCACCGATCTCGTCGATCAGGCCGTTGGCCTTGGCCTGGTCGGCGGTGAAGATCTGGCCGGTGGCGAGTTCTTTGACTTTCGCTTGATCGAGGTCTTTGCGGTTTTCATCAATGATCGTGATGAAGCGTTGAAAGCTCTCATCGAGGATCGTGCCCCACAACGCGCGATCGCGATCGCTCAACGCGCGCAGCGGATCGAGCGAGTCTTTGAATTCACCCGTCTTCAGCGAGTCGGTCTTCAAGCCGACTTTCCCGGCGAGTTCGCTGGCGTCGTAGCGGGGAATGATGACACCGATCGAGCCGGTCCAGGTGGTTGGCTCGGCAAAGATTTTTCCCTCTTCGCCGCAGCCCATCGCGATGTACACGCCGCCGGACGCCGCGATGCGTTTCATCGAAACGTAAATCGGTTTCGTTTTCCGCAGGTCCACCAGCTTGCGGTAAATCTGGTCGCTGTCGGCGACCAGGCCGCCGGGACTGTCGATGACCAGCAACACACCTTTGATGTTCTTGTCCTCTTTGACGTGCTTGATCGCCTTGAGGAAGTGCCCGGTGAACGGCGGCATGATTGTGCCGCTGACATCGAGGACGGCGATCTTGTCGGCAGCCGTCTTGTCGCCGGAGTGATACTTCTCGGTCGGGCCGTCGCCGTTTTGGAAGTACGCGCGGTACTCGGAGTTCAACCGGGCGGAATACATCAGCGAGAAGATCAACGCGACCATCAGCAGTCGCACGAACCAGCGAGTCGCCCAGAACGGTCCCGGCGAATATTGCTGAATGATGATCGGCGGGGGTGAAGTCGTTTGAGTGACGAACGGCGGAACAGCGGACATAAGGAGAACTCCAAAATTGTTTCCACTCGCTCCAAGAAAAGGCGAGCGGGGCGGCGTCAGCCCCCCGGTTTTCAACGGCCAGCGTGATCACCGGGGGGCTGACGCCGCCCCGCTCGCCTGATTGGGTTGAGGAAAGTTGAGAACGGAAGCCTGGCAAACTTTTCCGGCGGCTCCGACTGTACCAGCGAGAGGGTCGGAATCATTCGCAAGTCCGGCACAGTCGTCATAGGCCGAGCATGTCGGGGTCGATAGTAACTGGCGAAAGACCGGTTGTCGGAACGGGACGGATTATTGGATGGCAGACGGACCCCTGCAATCCCCGCCGCGCTCGACACCACACAACGAGAATGGCCCAACAGGGACGCAGGAGCCTCGGCAATGAACAAGACACATGGTTTGGTCGCCTCGGCATGGATGCTCGGCAGCGGCCTGCTGCTGAATGTGAGTCTGACGGCTCAAGCGCAAGACAACGACGCCGCGCCGGAGGAGTACTTCTCCCCGCAACGGACGACAGTCGCTCCGAGCAAGAAGGCTCCGGGGTTGTTGCCCTCCATGATCCGCAATGCCGACACCTCGAAGGCGGGAAGCGTTGTTCGCCCGATTGGTCCCGCGAACAACTCGCTCAACGCGGGGCGCAAGATCAACAGCATCGTTCCCCTGCCCACGCGACCGGCGAACCGCTCGACGGTGATGTCGGCGGCTGGTCAGCAGAACGGCGTGGCGATTCAAACGGTCAATGGGCAAAGCGACGCGGCTCCCTCGCCGATCCAGAAGCAGCTCGAAGATCTATATCGCAAAGACGGCCGGCCGATGCCGCAGATGAATTTCCAGCAGACACCGGTCCCGGCGAATGGCCAAGTGCCGGACGCTGAGGGCAATCTTCGTCCGAACGCAGTCGCTCCGTCGAATGTGGTGCCGCCCAAGCCGCGCACTTTCCTCGACAAGATCAATCCGTTTAGCCGAAATCGAACCGCTCCGGCCGCGCTGCCGCAGCATCCGGCGAATCCGATTCCGAACAATGCGGTTCGAACACCGCAGCGACCGTCGAGTTCCGCTCCGATTGCGAACGGAGTCAATCCCGCCGGTGCGAATCAGAATCCCGCGAATCGTTTCAACAACACCGCTGCACGTGCGCTGCCGATTCCTCAGCCTGCTCAACCGGCTCAATCCGGCAGTCAGTTGTCTGACACGCTGCCGCCAGTTCCGGGTGATCCGGGATATCAAGGTTCCGCCGCGAAGATCGGCGGCGAAGCAATTGCGGTTCCACCAGCTCCGGCTTCGGTCGAAGACGCCTTAGAGAGCGCCTTCAACGAAAAACTCACTGAGAAAGCCGCCGAGGAAGTCGAAGAGGTTGCAGCCCCGACGGGCGAAGCTCAGCCCACTGAGAACGACAACCCTTTCAGTGGCCTGTCGCTCGATGAAGAGTTCGGTCCCGGGTCCAAGCCCGCCGCCAAACCGACCGAGCCAGCCACCACGAAATCCGAAACGTCTGCCACTGACGAACCAGTCGCGGAAGAGAAGAGCATCGAACTGCCGATCGAAGACGAGATCCCGTTGCCTCCCGAAGCGTCAAAAGCGGAACCAGCCAAAGAAGAGATCAAAGAACCGGCCAATGAAGAGGTCAACAACAAGATGAAGTTGATCGCCGAACGTGGCGAACTGCGCGGCCTGAAAGGCTTCTGCCCGGTCACGCTGCGAGACGAACGCGATCTGAAGAACGCGCTGCCGGAACATCACTCAACGTTCAAAGGCCGCACGTACTACTTCAGCAGTGCCGATGCGAAGGCCACGTTTGACGAACATCCGCAGCAATACGCTCCGACCTCCGGAGGCCAAGACGTGGTGTTGCTGAAGGAGAAGGTCACGAAGGAAGGTTCACTGGATCATGCCGTGTGGTTCAAAGACCGGCTGTACCTCTTCACCAGTCAGAAGACGCTTGAGCAATTCGTCGCGACTCCCAAAGAGTTCGCCATTAGCGAGTAAGCCCCCCAGCGCCTTTTGACTGACACGATAGCCCCGGTTGCGAAAGCAACCGGGGTTTTTTCGTTGGCTTTGTAGCCGCGTTTCGCCAGAACGCGGGACGCCCGCACTCTGGCGAGTGCGGCTACGTTTTGACGGTCATTTAGAACGACGGCTTCAACGAGAACTTCGCACCGGAGTAAGCGAAGGGTTCTGTGATCGCTTGCCCGTAGCGGATTCCGTTGGCGAAGACCGACACCCACTTCACGCGATCGGTCGGCGGTAAAACTTGGTTGGGGTTGTGTTCCTTGCCCTGCAAGCGATCCCAAAAACCCGTCGTCACCGGTTCTGACCGAGCCGCCATCAAGCCGGGTGACGAAAGGAGCGGTGTGTTCGGAGCAACAAGGGCTCCGTCACTTCCGACCGTCAACGGAAATCCTTGAGGGCGATACTCGAACGCCAACCCGCTGGACGGATCGGACGGCAGGCGATCCAGATACGGACCCACCAGCTCCCCCAAGCGATCCGGGAGCCGATCATGCTTGAGACGATGCGCTTGCAGCGCGAGTATCAGCCAGAGTCCGCGACGATGAGTTTCCAGCTCGGCCAACGTGGGAAAAAAGTCGTGCGACAACGCTTGCGGATCCCAACCGTTGCCGAGCCGAACTTCCGTTGTTTGTCCCCAGCGTTCGCCGCGCGACGGCGAGTCCCAGGGATTGGCGAGGTGACCTGTATCCGAATTTTGCAGCAGACGGTCGTAGGGCAAGTTGAATTGACGAGGTTGCCACGAAGTGTGGCGTGTCAGCCCGCGACGCACGTTGGTGTCCGCTTCCAGCGCCAACACTTTCAACAATCGCTCTCCGCGTGACTTTTCCCAACGTACCAAGCGATACGGGCTGGGCATCCAACGATGCAACGTTGGTCCGTTGCGCCAAAGCTCATCATGAATTGCCTGTGATTCCGCAAATTCAAATCGCAGCACCTCAAACGGATCGACTGCGAAGCTCCCTTCGGCGCGAACTAGTTGAGCAATCGGATGCTGGCCATTGTCCGAGCGTCCCAGCGCCGCCAGCAACGACGCTTCGGTTTGATCGGGACTCAACGCCCATTCGCGCAGCACATGTAATGCAGCGATTTGGACATCAACTCCCCGATGCCAGCGATACCGGCTACCGCAATAACGACTGAGCTGTTGGCCAAAGCGATACAACGCCAGTCCTCGCTGCAACGCTTCCTCCAACCGATGATTCGCCAACGATTCAAAGGCGGACATTTTCAGCAGCAAGGCCACACGGCCGAAAGGTTCGTTCTTCCGTTCGTTCCACGGCTCCCAAGATTTCGGTATCGAGCAGTCGGGACGATTCGCGAGCTGCATCGCCTCTTCCACAATCGCGGCGTTGGCCGTCAACCAGTCGCGTTCTATGAAGCCGCGCCAATTCGTTTCTTTGATGCGATTGAGGTCCGCATCATTAACCGGAAAAACGCCCTCATCGATCTGTTGCTTCAGAGCCAGCGGAGGCTCCGACGTAAGAACTTGAACTCCGTCGAGCGATATCGCTTGCTTCACATGCCGACCGTACGGATCCTCCAACCGCGTCGCCAGCCGCAACCACTCCTCACCGGTTTGTTGAGCCTCCACCGACGGCGGCCCCGGCGGTTCCCACGGCAACTCCACGAGCGGCACTTCGTAGACGCGATACGTTGCCATGCCGGCAAACGCCACGAGCATCGGCGCCAGCGCCGTCGTGACGAGTCGCAACCAACGCCGCCAGCCCGATCGCTCTTCCAGCCAATCGCTCATGCGTCCCCAACTCGCGGCGAGCAATCCGAGCAACACCGGACAGACACCGATCAACAAGGGAACTCGCCAAATTGAAATCACACACCACCAGCCGACCGCCACCCCCATCGCAAGCACACCCACCAGCATCGACGTCACCGCGCGAGGGATCAGCAATGATGCCAACTGCCCGACCGCAAAGCTCAGCCAGACCATGACCAAGCCGCGGCCCATCGCCAGCAACAGCAGTGACACCAACGGCCATTCGCCCACCACTTCAGAGAACTGATAATTCTCCGTCGGCACCGTCTGAGTTGCTTGAGCGGCACAATAAAGAAGACGATATCGCCAATCGGGATTATCCATCGCGAACCAGTTATCCCCGCTCTCAAAGAACGTCGCTTTGATGGCTTTGTCGACGCCACTCGCGGTGAATTGTTCGTGCTTGATCGCCCCTTCGGAAATCATCGCCGCGAAGCACAGCAGCAACGCCACCGCCAACAAGGCGAAGTTCAACCATACGGCGTGCTTCACCAGCCACATTGCGGTCGGTGATGCTCCCTGAGCCGCGAAGAACCGGAACCGTTGCTCACGCTGATGACCGTGAAACGACCAGACTCCCAGCGCGAATCCCACGAACGACATCGTCAGCGGCAGAGTCCCCAAGACCAGCCGCATGTCCGTCTGCGAACGCGCGGTCATGATGAGCGTCAACAGCGTCAGGCTTCCCGCCATGACCAGTCCCAAGCTGACCCACCACGCCGATCGCCACTCCAACCACAGCAACCGCCGTACCTCGCGACGCCACGCTGGCAACCATTCGTCCGGCCGACACAAGCCAACTCGTCGCAGCATCGCAGTCGTAAATCCGACGGCACCGGTGCGGCTGCCAATGTCGGATCGCAATGACTCGGGCGTCAGGCTCATCGTTTCGCCTGCCGACCCTGTCGCACACAACCGACGCACACGCCGCGCGAACACGACAACCCACTCGATCAATCGCGGCCAGCGATCTTCATCCCATCTCTGCACGAACCACACGCTCGCCAACAGCGGCAACAAGCTCGGAAGAATTCCGAGATGCAGCAGGCACTCAACCGTGCAACGTTCAGCCGGCTGTTTGGGAGAAAGACTCAACAGCCACTCCACGCCCCACTGAGTCAACAGCGTTGCCAAAACAGACACCATCAAGCACGGCAACACACGTCGCAACAGCAGCGAAAACAACATCCCCCACGAAAGCAAACAGAAGCCCCAAAAGATCGACTGGCCGTGCATCTGACCGACAACCCCGTCGGCCTGTCGAAAGCCTGATAGCTCCGTGATCACATACGGATTGTGAGCCCACATCCGCTCATCAATGCCGCTCCCCACGATCGCCACCGGAAACACGATGACAAACATGGTGACGGTCCCCAGCACAATCGCCGTCAACTTCACGCACCACAACGCCAGTGGCGGCCCGGCCAGCCGGCAGAGCAATTGATCGGTCCCCTCTTCACGCTCCCCCGCAAACGCCATCGCCGCGCACGCCAGCGAGAACACCACCGGCAACCAAAACGCCGCGCCGAAGAGCAACACCACTCGATCGCCATGACGGTTATCGATCAGCGCCGACCCCAACTGCACGGCGAGCGTCATCACCAACAACGAAACCCACAACGCTCGCAACGAGCGGAGTTCTTTCCAAGCCAACCGGTGCAGCAGTTTCGTGTTCATGGCCAGGTTCTCTTTCGTAGGTTGGGCATTCTTGCCCGACCAACAAACCAAACTCTTTGCGAGCCGGAGGGCGTTAGCCCCCGGACGTTTTTCCAATCTCCAACGACGTCCGGGGGCTGACGCCCTCCGGCTCGCCAAGGAGTTGTTCCTCCGCCGGAGTCCAGGTGCCACCCGCGCCCGGCACTTTGTCGGGATGCAGGTAGCCCACGAAAATCTCTTCCAGCGACGGCACACGCACATCCACGCGACCGAAGTCCGCGCGAGCTTGCAGGCTCAACAAGTCGTCGTCGCTCACTTCGCGAACAAGAGCACGCCACTGCTGGCCGATGCGCTGCTGACTGATCAACAGACCGGGCACATCCGTCGGCAGCGGAGCATTTGCCGGCAACGTCAGCGTGATCTCGCGCACCGACTGCTTCAGATCGTCGAGCTTCTCGAACACGACCAGCTTCCCTTTGCGAAGGATCGCCACGATGTCGGCGACTCGTTCGACCTCGTGAATCTGATGGCTCGACAGCAATACCGTGCGGCCCTCGGCGGCGACGTCCGACATGCTCGACAGAAAATCGCGACGCACGATCGGGTCCAGCCCGGAGGTCGGTTCATCGAGGATCAACAACTCCGGCTCATGAGCCATCGAGATCGCCAGCGACACCTTCGCCAGTTGCCCCTTCGACAGAGTCTTCAACTTCTGGGTCAGCGAGAGCTCAAACCGACGTATCAGCTTGCAGAACTGTGTGTACGTGTTCGGCTCATGAAAGCCGGCCGCGAACCACCCCGCTTCGTCGATCGTCATCCAGCCATACATCTGCGGCTTATCCGGGACGTAACCGACTCGCCGCCGAATCTCGCGTCCCTGCCGCCGGCTGCTCAGTCCGAGCACTTCCGACTCCCCTCGATCGGGATCACAAAGCCCCAACAGGATCTTCAGCGAGGTTGTCTTTCCCGCGCCGTTTTCGCCCAGCAACGCAACGACGGTCCCCGGAGGGGCCTCCAGTGAAACATCATCCAACGCGACGGTTTTCCCGAAGCGTTTCGTAACGCCATTCAAACGGAACATGGATTTCATCGCGTTCCCTTTTCCGAAGTAGGTCAGCCTTTCCAGGCTGACCCGATCAACGTTTGACGTGCTATTGCCAATTCAGGTCAGGCCAGAAAGCCCGACCTACTTTCGGCCGGATTTGGGTTTTGAAGCGGTCATTTCCGCATCGAACATCTCACGCAACTCCGCATCATCAAGCTGACTTTGCCGAGCCTCCAACAACACCGACCGCAGTCGTTCGCGGATCAATGCGTCACGATCCTGCTGGCAGCGTTTCACCGCCTTCGAGCTGATCTCCAGCCCAATCCCGCGCACCATTTCCAGGATGCCTTCAGATTGCAGTTCGCGATACGCCCGCGCGACGGTGTTCGGATTCAGAGCCAGCGTGGTCGCCAGCTCCTGCAACGACGGCACTCGCTGGCCGGGCTGCAATGCACCGCTGGCGACGGCGAATTTCACCTGCCGCAGAATCTGGTCGTAAATCGCCAACCCGTTATCCGGATCGATGGTGAAGAACATGGCTAACACTCCTAGTCTGCTATCGTGATAGCACACTAGCCCGGAAAGGCACGTTGCGTCAAGTGGTTACCGAAGAATCATTGAGTAGCCGCCGTTCGCCAGAACGCGGGTGAATGGGCGACCGCCCGCGTTCTGGCGAACGGCGGCTACTGTCACGCCAGCGAGCCGGATCAGCCCAGCAGCCGCTGATGAATCATCGCATCGGCAGCGATCCACAGCTTGCGCCAGCGCGGCAGCGAGACATGCTGGCGGAAGACATCGAACTTCCGACGCTCAATCTCGTGCAGCAATCCGCCATAAAGTTGCAGCATCGCCTTCAAGATCGGTCGACCATGCGGCTCCAAACAAGGGAGCAATTGCTCGGCGGAAAGATAGAACGACTTCGCCCGCTCTGCCTCGAATGCCATCAACGCGCGAAATCGATCATCGCAGTGTTGAGCGATCAAGTCTTCGACCGTCACACCGAACCGCTGCAAATCTTCCGCCGGCAGATACACGCGTCCGGCCACCGCATCTTCGCCGACATCGCGCAGGATGTTCGTCAGTTGAAATGCCGTCCCACAGTCGATCGCGCGCCGAGTCGCCTCATCGCCGTGAAAGCCCCAGATGTGAATGCAGCACAAGCCCACCGCGCCCGCCACGAGATAACAGTAGTCAGCGAGTTGATCGAATGTCTGAAAGCGTTCCGTCCCAATTTGAAATTTGAGATTTGAGATTTCAAATTCCAAATCCGACCGCACACCGCGGACGACTGCAAACAGATGCTCGTGAGGAATCGCGAACTGCTCCGTGACGTCGCGCATCGCGGGCAGCACCAATCGAGCGCCTTCCGACCAACCGCTCGTGTCGTTGATCGACCAGCCGGGCCTCAGAGCATCGGTCAGTGATTGCTGCCACGCATCTAAGTCGGCAACGCGCTCCGGCAGCGTGCGATCCTCGGCGTCGCCGCAATCGTCGGTCACGCGCATGAAGGCGTACAACACGCACATCGCTCGATACTGAGCAGCAGGCAGGCCGCAGAACGAGTAATAAAAATTGCCGGCCGTCCGCTTCGTCAGCCGTTCGCAGTGGTCGTAGCAGTCGTCGAGCAACGTGCGACTCATGCCGCCACCTTCCGGCCGAGAGCCCGGCCCAGACACTTCAGCAGCAGGCCCGCTGCGTCCCACTTGGTCACGATCGGCCGCTGTTCCCAAACTCGATAGCCGACCTCGGCCACGCGATCGCAGACTTTGAGTCCCCCTTCACCGAACAGTTCGATGACGACTTGCAATCGGCCACGTAGTCGCGGAGCCAGTTCGCGGACCGCTGACAAAATGGCGCGAGCACGTTCGACTTCAAACCGCATCAGCTCCACAAACGACTCGTTCGTGATTCGGCCAGCAAGGTCTTGTCGCGAGTACCCAAACCGCTCGCAGTCCGCGAGCGGCAAGTACGTCCGGCCGATGTCCGCATCGCGGGCGACATCCTGCCAGAAGTTCGCCAACTGCAACCCGGTGCAAACCGCATCGGACAATGCGACCGATCGCTCGTCATCGCAGCGACACAACCGCAGCACGATCCGCCCGACAGGATTCGCACTGTTCCGGCAATAGCCGAGCAGCTCCTCAAACGTGTTGTAGGACGTGACTCGCTGATCCTGCTCAAACGCAGTCAGCAAATCGTCGAACGGTTCGCGTGCCAGATCAAACTCTCGCGCGGTCCGCTGCAATGCCACGAACACCGGATGAGCCATCTCCTCACCCGCCCAACAGCGAGCCAACTCGCCGCGCCACCAGCCGAGCAACCGCGTCGAAAGGTCGCGGTCCCCCAGCTCATCTCCCAAGTCATCCGACCACCGGCAGTAGGCATAAACATTGAAGAACGGCTGCCGCAACTCGCGCGGCAACAGGCGAGCGATCAGCGGGAAGTTTTCGTAATGCGACGTCGCCAACTGCCGGCAATAGGCTTCCGCTTCCGCCAATCCAGGCCGGACGGAATTCGCCGGTGCGGCCAATTGCTCCACAACGCCAGGGCACCAGCGGTTCAACTCGTCGAGCAATTTCTGCGAAGCGTCAGACATGCGTCGTAGGCTACTGCAACACATTCCCCTCAGCCAGAAACTCAGACGACTGCTCAGGATCGCTCGTAGTGACCCGATTTATCGGGTCCAGATCGTGCGTTCGACCCCATAAATGGGGTCACTACGAGCGATCGTGCATAGTCCAACGAATGGGCCAGCGTCGTCATCGAGTCCCCCAGCCGATAGACTCCGCCCCCCCGCAATACAATGCCTCTCGATTTTTGTGATTCTTATCCATGCCAGTCCCGCAAGTGGCCATCATTGGCCGGCCGAATGTCGGCAAAAGTTCTATTCTGAATTGGCTCGCTCACAAGTTCGTCTCCGTCGTGGACCCGACGCCCGGTGTGACTCGCGACCGCGTCTCGTATTTGATGTTCGAGGGGGACCGCTACTTCGAGCTGATCGACACCGGCGGCATCGGCATCGTGGACCGCGACGACCTGTCCGAGGACGTCGAACGCCAAATCCAAATCGGCATCGACCGGGCCGACCTGATCCTGTTCGTCGTCGACGGCAAGGAAGGCCCGATGCCGCTCGATCAGATCGTGGCCGATCGGCTGCGTCGCATCGATAAACCCAAGCTGCTGGTCGTCAACAAGTGCGACTCGCCGAAGACGGAAGACAACGTCCCCGAGTTCTATCGCCTGATGAACGGGCCGACGGTCACGACCAGCGTCATCGGCAACCGCAACCGAGACGAACTCGTCGAAGCGATCCTCCAAAACCTGCCGGCCGCGGCCGAACACGAAGCCGAAGACGGCGCGTCGCTCGCGTCTGATCCAGAACTGAAATTCGCGATCGTCGGACGCCGCAACGTCGGCAAGAGCACGTTCATCAACGCGCTCGCCGAAGAAGAACGAGTCATCGTCTCCGAGATTCCCGGCACCACCCGCGACAGCATTGATGTCCGCTTCGAGATCGACGGCCTGCGTCTGCTGGCGATCGACACGCCCGGAGTCCGCAAGAAGAAGAGCCTTGCCAACGACGTCGAGTTCTACGGCATGGTTCGCGCCCAAAAGAGTATTCGCCGCGCGGACGTCGTCTTCATGTTCTTCGATGCGACCGAGACTGTCTCGCGCGTCGACAAACAATTGGTCGATGAAATCGTCACGCAGCACAAGCCGGTGATCTTCGTCATCAACAAGTGGGATTTGGCCAAAGAAGAAAACATGGACATGGAACGCTGGGGCGAATACCTCGGCAACCAATTCGCTTCGCTGCGATTCGCTCCGATGGCATTCCTGACGGCGAAGACCGGCAAGAACGTCCACAAGCTGGTGAACCTCGCGCAGAACATTTTCAAGCAGGCCCGCACGCGCGTCTCGACCGGCGAGATCAACCGCGTCGTCCGAGCCGCCGTCTATCGCAATCGTCCCCCCGTCCGCCGCAACCAGACGCCGAAAATTTACTTCGCCACGCAAGTCGCGACCGAACCGCCGACGATCGTCTTAAAGTGCAACAACCCGACGCTGTTCGATAACTCGTGGCAGCGGTATTTGCTCGGCGTGATGCGAGAAGAGCTCCCGTTCCACGAAGTGCCGATCAAGCTCTATCTCCGCCAGCGAGAACAAGCTGAAGAACGCAGCTCCTCTGGCGAACGAAACCACGAACCTGCCCCCCTTCAGCGAGGTGTTTCGAGGAAAGAAGACGACGACGAAGAAGTGGATTGGGGCGACGAGGTTTAGGCACCCAATTGGCAATGAAGGACCGGCACCGTCAACGCGGTGATCGTATCGGTTCCGTGGCCCGTACCAGTTCCCGGCCCCGTATCGGCTCTTCGACCCGGTTTCGGCTCCCCGGCCCAACGGGCCATTCGTTCGTCCAGCCAGGGCCAGCGGCCCTGGGAGGAGTGATGGCCCCAAGAAGCGCAGGCCCAACGGGCCGACCGTTCTTCTCGCCGTTGAGCGAAAGATCAGAGGCGATCGAACGACCGGCCCGTTGGGCCTCAGGCAAAATGTGATACCCAATACCAGGGCCGTTGGCCCTGGCTGGGAGAATGGATGGCCCTTCGGGCCGAAGACTCGAACTCACGACTCATTCGGTCGTTGATTTCCCACCTGCGGTGTTAGCGATTGCTCGCGTAGCCGCAACCGCAACCATCAGGAAGTGGTGGATTCGCAACGATTGATTCCGCTCCCTGACGGTCGCGGCTCCATGAATCGTTTTTCTCAACAAGCGGCTACTCCACTTCATGCACATCGTGCATCACGCCGCGTGGCACGCAGACCACCAGCACGGTCAGATCGCCAACGGCTTTGTGCTTGATGCCGCGCGGAACATACACGACCACGCCCTTGTGCAATTCGATCTCGGTGCCATCGAGCGTCATCGTCCCCCGGCCGTCGATCACGTAATAGAACTCATCGGTGTGAGCGTGATAGTGCAGCTTGGCATCATGGATCTGAACCTGATGCACCTCACCCGCCGCGCCGTCTTTCTCTTCGATGAGGCAACGAATCTCACCGCAGGTCTCCGCCCACGGAGTCACCTCGGTGGGGTCACGACGCAGGAAGCTGGGAGGTTGGCTCATGGGTTTCCTTCCGTAGGTCAGCCTTTCCAGGCTGACACGATTAAGGATTGACGTGGTTTTGCCAATTCGGGTCAGGCTGGAAAGCCTGACCTACGGTTTGTGCTTCCACAACCGGTCCTTGAGCTGCGGGAACAACTCCAGCGCGTTGTCGCGCATGATTTGTTTGCCGATGCGGTCGGCGTGTTCTTCCACCAAATCGCCGCGATCGACTTTCTCGGCGAGCACTTCGGCGATGCAGCGGCGAGTCAGTTCGGTTGAGCCGTAGATCCCTTCGCCGTGATTGCAGTCGCCGCCCCACAGGATGCGGGTCGAGGGCATTTGCTCCAGCCATTCGTGGTAGGCGCGTTTGCCCATTGAATAGCTGAGGCTCGGCAGCCAGACGCTGTCGATCCAGACGTGGTGCCAATGCCGCAGCAGGATTGCTCCGGTCTCGCCGACCCACGGGTAGCCGCCGTGGAACAGGATGAACTTCGTTTTCAGATTCGCCTCGATCAGATCGACCAGCAGCAGCGGGTTCGAGCTTTGAATGCGGCCGTGACCCGTGTGGATCTGGAACGGCAGTTCGTATTGAGCACTCAGTTCGCACAGCCGCCAGAAGACGAAATCCTCGAAGTCCTTGATCTGTTCTGGAGTCAGCGCCGTGCGTCGCTTGCCGAACGCGGCCTCGGCTCGTTCCTTCGTCACGCGGTCGAACTTGAGCGTCCGCTGATAGGCCAGCGTCGATTTCAGACAGACGGCTCCATTGTCTTTCGCTTCGAGGAACAGCCGGTCGAGCACCTTCAAGAAATCGTCCATCGAGTTCAGCGGCAGGCCGTGCTTGGTCGCGAACTCGTAAGGGCTGTCGAACGGGTTGCCGTACTCGGACGCATGAAAGCCGCTCACCAGCGAGGTCACGTTGAAGACCAGCACTTCATACGGATAGGTCGTCTGAAACGAGAGCCTCGCCCAGTACGGGTCGTTGAACATCAGCTCGATGTTCGATCGCTCGGTGACGACGTGGTTGAGCCATTTCTGATCGCGATAGTTGTCGAAGATTTTGCGATCGAGTTCCTTCGCTTGCGCATCGGTCACGTGATCCCAATCGACGCCGTAGAGATCCTGCAACGCGATCTGCGTGTAGCGATAGAAGCTGGTGGCTCGCGAGTTATCCCAATCGTCCTTGGCGTCTTTCCACCAGTCCTCGAACTCCATCTTCGGCTGCCACGGAGTCAACCGGCCCACCTGCGTCCAATAGCTGTTGCCCCAAATGCTCGAAAGATTCATCCCCTTGCCGAGCTTCGTCTCGCGATACCCCGGCAGCCGCTCGAACGGCCACAGATGATCGTGAGTGTCGATCGCCGGCACGGCGTCGATCTTCACTTTGATCCGTCTGTAGGTTTCGGTCTGCCGAGTGGCTTGAGCCGATGCAGGCATTGGCGTCGCAAGCCAACTCGCAACGATCATGAACATCGAAAAGTATCGGTGATACATGGCAACCCCCTCTTTGAGACCTTGAGCAACGAACGTTGGAGTGAATGAAATCCGTTTTGCGTTTCATTCGCGCTCCATTCGATTCGCGCGGCAATGTTTGTTTTTTGATGTGGCCGCGCGAATCGAATGGAGCGCGAATGGACGCAGTCGGAGACACGGCTTGGGAAGATTGACCTTCGGTGGGAGCCGGATTCGACTGCTGAATCTTGACGATGGATCAAACGGAAGCAACTTCGCGGTTGAGTCCCCCGTCTTACTCGGAGAGAATCCATTCGATCCTTTTGAGCGCCCCCTGCCTGTATTCCCGCCACCGTCTCCCTCCTTGCCTGCTGCCGAGGTTTTCCGATGCGAGCTGCTCGCTTTCTGTTAATTGCCGTCGGTGTGCTCATTGCTTGTGCCGCCGTGGAGAGAATCGGCCACGCCGAAGAACTGACCTTCGAGACGCACGTGCGGCCGATCCTGAAGGCTCACTGCTTCGACTGCCACGGGGCCGAGGAGGAGTTGAAAGGCAAGCTCGACCTGCGACTGGTGCGGCTGATGAAACGTGGAGGCGAAACCGGTCCCGCCGTCGAACCCGGTAAGCCAGAGACGAGCTTGCTCCTGCAACGGATCAAAGCGGGCGAGATGCCGCCCGGTCCGGCGAAGGTGTCGGCGCGCGAGATCGCCGTGCTCGAAAAATGGATTGCGGGTGGAGCGAAGGCCGCTCGAGCGGAACCAGCGGAGATCGGCAAAGGGTTGGGGATCACCGACGAAGAGCGGGCGTATTGGGCGTTCCGGCCGTTGGTTCAGCCGCGTGTGCCGAGTTCGGATCTGAAATCTGAAATTTCAAATTTGAAATCTCAAATCTCAAATCTCGAATTGCTGAGTCGCACTCCGATCGACCGCTTCGTTCTCGCGAAGCTGCAAGAGCGTGGACTCTCGTTTGGTCCCGATGCCGATAAAGCGACGCTCATCAAGCGAGCGTACTTCGATCTCATCGGCCTGCCTCCATCGCGCGACGAAGTGGATGAGTTCGTCAACGATTCCGAACCCGATGCCTACGAACGCTTGTTGGATCGATTGCTGGCGTCGCCGCATTACGGTGAGCGCTGGGGGCGGCATTGGTTGGATGCGGCGGGCTACGCTGACTCGGACGGCTACACGATCAACGATCGGGATCGGCCTTGGGCGTACAAGTATCGTGATTGGGTCATTCGAGCGCTCAACGACGACAAGCCGATCGACGAGTTCATTGTCGAGCAACTTGCCGGCGACGAATTCCTCAACGGCAAGTTTGGGAACTTGTCGCCGATCGACATCGACCGGCTGACGGCGACCGGATTTCTCCGCATGGTGTCGGACGGTGCCGGTGATGGTTCGGTCGATCAGGACTTGGCGATGAATGCGGTCATGGCCGACACGCTCAAGATGGTCAGCTCGACGCTGCTGGGGCTGACGGTCGGATGTGCTCAGTGTCATGACCATCGGTATGACCCGATCTCGCAAGTCGATTACTACCGGCTGCGAGCGATCTTCGAGCCGGCCTTGAATTGGAAGCGCTGGCAGGGGCGATTGAAGACGCTCTACACCGACGCTGATCGCGCGGCCTCAGCGGCGATTGAAGCGGACGTTGCGAAGGTGGCAACTGAGAAGAACTCCAAGCAAACCGAGTACATGGCGAAGGCTCTTGAATTGGAACTCGCCAAGCATCCCGAAGAACTGCGAAGCAAGCTGCGCGACGCCTACAACACACCGGCCGACAAACGGACGCCGGAGCAGCAACAACTCTTGAAGGAGCGACCCAGCGTCAACATCTCCCCCGGCGTGCTGTATCAATACTTGCCGAAAGAGGCCGACGAATTGAAGGGCTTCGACACGCGCATGGCAGAGATGCGCTCGAAGAAACCGGTCGAGGAATATCTACACTGCCTCGCCGAAGAAGATGGTGAGCCTCCCGTAACCCACTTGTTCCATCGCGGTGATCATCGCCAACCCAAAGAGGCAGTCACGGCCGCGATGTTGGAGATCGCGACGCCACCCGGACAACGCGTCGAGTTCCCGGTCAACGATCCGTCGATCAATTCCTCCGGCCGTCGTTTGGCCTTCGCCAAGCATCTCGTCAGCGGTCGCGATCCGCTGTTTCCACGAGCGATCGCCAATCGCCTCTGGCTGCACCACTTCGGCCGAGGTCTCGTCAACACGCCAGGCGACTTCGGCCAACTTGGCGAACGCCCGACGCATCCGGAGTTGCTGGACTGGCTGGCAGCGGAAGTCGTAGGTCAGGCTTTCCAGCCTGACCCAACGAAGCCCGAACCGGTCAGCCTGGAAAGGCTGACCTACGGCTTCAAGCGTCAGCATCGCTTGATGATGACCTCAACAACCTATCGCCAATCCGCAGCGCGACGGCCAGAACTCGAAGCCGTCGATCCGAGCAATCAGCTCTTCGGCCGCATGAGCGTGCGGCGACTGGATGCCGAAGTGCTGCGCGATCGAGTGCTCGCCAGCAGCGGGTCGCTCCAACAGGTGATGTTCGGCAAGCCGGTTGCCGTCGCCGAGGATTTCGTAGGGCAAGTCATCGTCAACGACACATCGCGCCGCAGCATCTACGTCCAACAGAAGCGGAGCAAACCCGAAACACTGATGCGAGCCTTCGACGCACCCGTCATGGAATGCAACTGCGACAAACGCCCGACCTCCACGGTCGCGACGCAATCGCTGATGCTCATGAATAACGAGTTCGTGCTGAAGCAAGCCTCGCTGCTCGCCGAACGAGTTCGTCGGGAAACCGTCGTCGAATTGCCTTCGGCGAGCCAGAGGGCGTTAGCCCCTGGACAAGATCGCGACGGTCCGGGGGCTGACGCCCTCCGGGTCGCCGAACTGCCGCCACGACCAAGCGACCTCTGGCAGATCGGCTACGGTGAGTTCGACGCCTCGACGAAGCGGACGAAGTCATTCACGAAGTTCCCACATTGGACCGGCTCACAATGGCAAGGCGGCCCCATCATGCCGGACCCGCAAATCGGCTGGGCCTTCCTGCACGCATCCGGAGGCCACGCCGGCAACGATCAACAACGCTCCCCCATGCGCCGCTGGACCGCACCGCTAACCGGCATCGTTTCAATCACCGGCAGCCTGCATCACCCCAGCGAGAACGGCGACGGCGTCCGCAGCCGAGTCATCTCCAGCCGCAGCGGACTCGCCGGTGAATGGATCGCCGAGCACAAAGCCGTCGACACCAACATCGCCACGATCGAAGTGCAGACTGGCGACACGCTCGACTTCATCACCGATTGCCGCGAGTCGGTCACGTCCGATTCATTCGCCTGGTCAATCACGATCAAACTCAAAGCGGCCGACGGCAAAGAAGTCTCCTGGTCCGCCGACAAAAGCTTCCCCGGACCACCACCGCCATCACTGGCTCATCAAATCGCGACCGCCTGGCAGATCGCCTATCACCGACCAATCACCCCCACCGAATTCGCCACCGTGTGCGGATTCTTCCGCCAGCAGTTCGCGACCTTGTCCGCATCACCCACAAATGCCGATGCCGAATTGCAGGCGCTGACGGACTTGTGCCAAGCTATGCTGAGTTCCAATGAGTTCTTGTACGTTGATTGACGCGAGCGTTAGTGACTTTTCGTGAGATGAACCATGCAGACCGCGACTCCGAGCCGGTACGTCGTCAAAGACTCCGCCATTCATAACGGTGAACCGATCATCGACGGGACGACAACGAAAGTCCGGTCGATTGTGCGGTTGTGGAAACGCGGTACGCCGCCGGAAGACATCCCGAAATACTTGCCTCAGAAAGTTTCACTGGCACAAATCTTCGATGCGTTGAGCTACTACGCGGACAATCGCGACGAAATCGACGAACTTCTTTCGCGGCCGCGCGTGGCCGGGAGTGCGATCGGAAAGATTGAAATTCTGTCGGAAGACAACCACCACTTGCAGGACTTCGCGGAGTACATGTGATGGAATTGCTCCTCGACACTCAGGCGTTTTTGTGGTTTACGCTTCAGGATCAACGCCTGTCACAGCGGGCGCGAGAGGCCATCGAGGCCGCCGACAGTTTGTTGATGATCAGCCCTGTCTGTTTTTGGGAAATTGCGATCAAAGTGAAACTTGGCAAGCTCGCCGTGCCTGAACCGTTTCGAGACTTCATCGACAGAGAACTGACCGCCAACGACATCCTTGTGTTACCCATTACCGTCGAGCGCGCCGCCGTTACGCTCGATTTGCCGTTTCATCATCGCGATCCTTTCGATCGCATGTTGGCCGCTCAAGCGTTGACGGAAGATTGGCCTGTCGTCAGTAGCGACGACATCCTGGACGCATACGGTTTGACTCGAATCTGGTAGTTCTTCCTTTTCAAGAGACTTGTTTATGTCATCGTCATGGACTGGATCTCGGCGTCAACTTCTCGCGAACAGCACGTTGGGGATTGGCTCGGTCGCGCTGGCGTGGCTGCTGAATCAAGAGAACCTGTTGGCGGTTCCGCCGACGGTGAAGCTCAAGCCTCAGTCGTTTGATTTGCGGCCGAAGCAGCCGGTGGGACAAGGTCAGGCGCGAGCCATGATCTCGCTGTTCATGCACGGAGGTCCTGCGCACATGGACCTGCTGGATCCAAAAACGGAACTGACAAAGTTCAACGGAACCGATTATCCAGGCGAGGTCGTTTACAGCTTTGTAAATCGAGCCAGCAAGAAGCTGCTCGGCTCGCCGTGGAAGTTCGCGAAGCATGGCGATTGCGGAACTGAGGTTTCAGAACTGCTGCCGCACACCGCGAACGTCGTCGATGACTTGTGCGTCATTCGCTCAATGCACTCTGGCCATAACGGACACGAAGTATCGATTCGATATTGGCAAGCCGGCATTCCAGCGGTGACCGGCCGGCCGACTCTCGGAGCTTGGCTGACCTATGCTCTCGGCAGCGAAAGCCAAAGTCTGCCCGCCTTCATGGTGCTCAGTGATCCGGGAGGGCATCCGGTCGATGGCGTACTGAATTGGTCGAACGGTTTCATGCCGCCGCTGTTTCAAGGAACGGTCCTGCGCGCTCAAGAACCACGCATCCTCAACCTCGATCCACCACCGCATCTCAAGGGGGCATTGCAAGCACAGAACCTCGACTTGCTGCGAACGCTGAATCGTCGTCATCTCGAACTGCATCCAGGCGAATCGGACCTCGAAGCTCGCATCCAGTCGTATGAGCTGGCCGCGCGCATGCAGACCGAAGCCAAAGAGGCGCTCGACTTGTCGCAAGAGACCGAGGAGACACAGAAGCTGTACGGCCTCGATCAAGACGCAACTCGCGAATACGGTGCGCGCTGCTTGATCGCTCGGAGGTTGATCGAGCGTGGCGTGCGCTTCGTGCAGTTGTTCCTCGCGGGCCAACCGTGGGACACTCACACCGGCATCCGTACCGCACTACCTGCGATCTGCAAGAGGACCGATCAACCTGCTGCCGCTCTGGTCACCGATCTCAAACGCCGCGGCCTGCTCGATACAACGATCGTCCATTGGGGGGGCGAGATCGGTCGCCTGCCCGTCACCGAAGGGGAACCCGCCACCTGCGGCCGAGACCACAACGGCCAAGGTTTTTCTACCTGGCTGGCCGGCGGAGGCATCAAGCCCGGCATGACCTTCGGCGAGACCGACGAGTTCGGTCATCGCGCGGTCAAAGACATCGTCACCGCCAACGATTTTCAGGCGACACTGCTGCACCAGTTCGGCCTGGACCATGCGAAGCTCAGCTTCCTGCACAACGGCCAGGAACAAAC
>CAMDPX010000028.1 GCA_945905295.1 Planctomyces sp. SH-PL62
CGAGGCAATTTTGAAATTTGAACGCTCGACCCCGGAGTCACCTGTCATGTCACTTCCCACTTCGATTGCTCGACGTGCATTTCTGCAAACCACGGGAGTCAGCTTGGGCTCGATGGCCCTGAGTTCTTTGCTGACGCAGGACGGGATCGCCGCCGATCCATCTGGGAAACTCGCGCCGAAGTGGACTGGTGCGTTGAATCCGTTGCACTTCGCTCCGAAGGCCAAGCGCGTCATTTGGCTCTACATGGCCGGAGGAATGACGCATATCGACACGTTTGACAATAAGCCCAAGCTGGCCGAACTGCATGGGCAGCCGATGCCGGAGTCGATCACGAAGGGACAACAAATCGCTCAGTTGCAGGGGCAGAAGCTGAATTGCTTCGCGCCGCAGCATCCCTTCAAGAAGTGGGGTCAGTCGGGTCAGTCAATGGCCGAGATTTGGCCGCATCTCGGCGCGAAGTGCGCGGATGAGATGTGTATTGTGCGATCGCTCTCGACGGACGCGATCAATCACGATCCGGCTCACACGTTTATGAATACCGGCACGATGAACCCCGGCCGGCCGGCGATGGGCTCGTGGCTGCTGTACGGACTCGGAGCGGAATCCGAGAGCTTGCCCGGCTTCGTGGTGATGGTCTCGACCGGCAAGTTTGGACAGAAGCAGCCGATCGCGGCGCGGCAGTGGCATTCGGGGTTTCTTCCCGGACAGTTTCAAGGGGTTGAGTTCCGAGGCACCGGCGATCCGGTCTTGTATGTCGGCAATCCCAAGGGAGTGACGCCGAAGCGGCAGCGCGATGTGGTGGATGCCGTGCAGGCGCTAAATGGTCTCGCCAATGAAACGCTCGACGATCCTGAAATTGCCACGCGAGTCAGTCAGTACGAACTCGCGTTCCGGATGCAGTCCAGCGTCCCGGAACTGATGGACGTCAAAAACGAACCGCAGCACATCTTCGACTTGTACGGGACGAAGGGGGGCGACGGTTCGTTCGCGTCGAATTGCTTGCTGGCTCGGCGACTGGCCGAGCGGGGCACACGTTTCATTCAGCTATATCACCGCGACTGGGACCATCACGGTTCGGTGAAAGATCATGTCGCCGGCACGGCCAAAGAGGTTGATCAAGCGATCGCCGCACTGATCACCGATCTCAAGCAGCGTGACATGCTCAAGGACACGATCATCGTGTTCGGTTCCGAGTTCGGCCGTACGCCGATGGCTCAGGGCAACGGCCGCGATCATCACCTGGCCGGGTTCACGATGTGGTTCGCTGGCGGCGGCTTTAAGCCGGGTATGAGCTACGGGGCCACCGACGAATTCGGCTATCACGCCGTCGAGAATCGTGTCTCGGTGCATGACGTTCACGCCACGCTGTTGTCTCTGCTGGGGATCGACCACGCGCGATTCAGCATGAAGTTCCAGGGATTGGATTCACGTCTCACGGGAGTCGAAGGCGCGCGTGTCGTGAAAGAGTTGCTGGCATAACGGGATCGCTCGGCACGACCGGCAAACTCCCTTGGCCGTTGTTTGGGACTCTCGGGCTGGTTGACGGCAATCGCGTTGGACCGCGGTGTGGTTCTCCACGTCGGGAGTGATGTGCGTTAAAGCGCTGGGGAAATCGCGATTCGGCAAGCTTGGCTGATCGCGGTCCCTGAATGGCATCTGCCGAGGGGGTCGGTCGCACTTTCTGCCGCACCTCGTGCGTGGCGTACTCACGGCGTTGAGCTTGCGGGTCGCGGAAACTTCGCCAGTCGAAGGAGTGCTGATAACTCCGAAGGTTCTGACAAGTCGGGGCGACTGCGTGGAATCGCGATCTAACGATTCCGATATGAGGTCACGGAAGACCTGTCCTAACGGCGCTCACTTGAAGGACTAGTCGGAGTTCGTGGAGTTCGTGGAGTTCGCATGGTTTCCCAATTCTCAGGGAACGGCGGAGTGACATGGCTCAAATCGTGGAGGCGATCTTTACCGGTTGTTCCGGCGGATCGTCGCAATTGGAATTACCCGCACTCGGACAATGATCTAAGGAGAGGACCATGCGACACGGCCGGATTTCGGACCTGATTCGTCGATCCGCCGGAGCCCTGCTGCTGCTCGGTAGCCTGGGGGTTTCGTCGGACACACTGACCAAAGCAGAAGACGCGAACTGCGCGACGCCTGCTCCCGCTTGCACTCCGCAGTGCAACGATGACGTCTACAAACGAGCTGGCGAGCGACTCGCTCAACAGCTTCAGCAAATGGGCAGCCAGCCCTGCGGCCAAACCGGCTGCGCCACCGCTGCTCCCGGCTGTGCCAATGCTGGCCAACCCGGCTGCCTGAGTGATGGCTGTGCGAAGGGGAGCTGCCTCTTCGGTGGTCTGTTCTCACACGGCGATGGCTGTGCGGAAGAGAAAAAAGATCCTTGGACGCTCATGTCGGTCTTCGACGATGAATGCGGGCAAAACTGCTTCAAGGATAAAGGCATCACCATCGCCGGCTGGTTGGCGATGGGTTATTCGACCGATCCGGACGGGGCCTTCACAGGCAACGGTGCGGCGTTGAATCAACGCGAGCACAACAATCTCAACATCAACCAACTGTATATGTACATCGCCAAAGTGGCGGATGGCAGCAATGGAGTTGGTTGGGGTTATCGCGCCGACCTGATGTACGGTGTGGACGGCAACGACACGCAGTCGTTCGGCAATCGAGCCGGCAAGTTTGACTTCCTCAACGGTTGGGGCGGACCCGGCGACCCGAACACTCACGGTCCTTACGAATGGGCGATGCCGCAGTTGTACGGTGAAGTGGCGATGGGCAACCTCTCGGTCAAAGCCGGTCACTTCTACACGCCGGTTGGATACGAAGTCGTGACGACGCCGGACAACTTCTTCTTCAGTAAACAGCTCACCTTCTACAACAGCGAACCGTTCACTCACACCGGTGCGTTGGCGACCTATAAGGCCAGCGACAAGCTGACCCTGATCGGCGGCTGGACACTCGGTTGGGATACCGGCTTCGACCAAAACATGAAGGGCAGCAACGCCATCATCGGTGCGACGTATGCCGCCAGCGACAAGACAACGCTGGTTTACTCGGCCGCCATTGGCGAGTTCGGCCTGCGTGGCAACGGCGCGATCAACAGCTTCATCCTGTCTCAGAAATGGGGCGAGAAGCTGATGACGGTTCACCAATTCGACGTGCTGCATACCAACAACCCGGTGGACTTCAACACGGTTGGTGCGGCTGGTACCGCCAGTGATTCAACCGGCTTCATCAACTACGTCTTCTACCAAGTCACCGACAAGGCGAAAGCCGGAGCTCGTTACGAGTGGTACAAGGCGGACGGCACCTCGCACAACACGTTCACCTACGGTGTGAACTACCAGGCGACGCCAAACGTCATTGTGCGGCCCGAAATGCGGCACAACTGGGCTCCGGGCAACGATGTCTCGCCGTTCAACGAAGATATCTTCGGCATCGACGCCATCCTCAAGTTCTAACGGTCTGATCCGTATCTGACAGAAAACCAACGGCCGTGGTCGGCTCTCCGACCACGGCCGTTTTTTGCTTTGTGATCGCTCGCCTGACAGTGAGCCGCGAGGCTCGAGCTGAACTCCGATGTTTGCCTGCGGCCCGGCATCAATGATGGTGATGCTCGTCGAAGAGCGTGTGCTTCTTGTCGCCGCGGGCGAACACATACGCGATCAAGTCGAGAATCTCCTCGCGCGTCAGCTTGCTCAGCAGACCTTGCGGCATGATCGAGACGGGCGACTTCTTGCGCTCTTCGATCTCCGACTTCTGCAACACGGCGGGTTCCCCTTTCGAGAGGGGATCGACGAGGACTTTGATCTCCGTCGGCGTTTCCGAAACGATCATGCCCGTGACCACCTTGCCGGAATCGAGCACGAAGATGTGCGACTGAAACTTCTCGGCGATCTCCTTGGAGGGCTCCAAGATCGAGCGCAGCAGTTCCTCGGTCGTGTGCTTCTTCGGGTCGATCTTGGTCAGGTCTGGGCCGAGTTCGCGGCCTTCGTTGTTGAGCTTGTGGCAGCCGACGCAGTTAGCCACTTTGAAGAGATTCTTGCCGACATCGAACGAGCGACCATGCGGCAACTTCTTGACGTCCCCAATCAAGTCGTCGAACTTCCATTCGGTGTTGCGACCGATTGACTTCATGAGTTCGTCGCGAACCGGCAACGGATTCGCCGCGAGGTATTTCTCCGGGTTGCTTTGATACTCCTCCAGATTGGCGACGACGTACAACGCGCCGTACATCCGCCGCCAGTGGCCGGGGTAGGTGCAGACATACGGATAAACGCCGGGTTGCTTCGGCACGTCGTAACTCAGAGCTTGCTTCTCTCCCGGCCCTAATAAACGACTCCCCAGCAGCACCTTGTCGGACTTGGGGATGTAGTGTCGGTCTTTGGCGTCCGGATCGCGGCCGGTCGCTTCGGCCAGTTGGCCGATCTCTTCCAACGAGCCGGGCTGCACGATCGCGAAGTTGTGCGGCATGTTGTCCGTGTTCGCAAAGCGGAACTCGACCGGCTTGCCGGCCTGCACCACGATCGTCTCTTTGTCGTAGATCATCCGCTCGACGACGGTGCCGATCGCGATCACGCGGACGTCGAGATTTTCGAGACGATCGGCGATCGCCTTCGCTTGATCGGCGGGCAACTTGGTGGAGAGCGACTTCGCCAGTGCGACCGCTTCCAACGCCGGCCCCGCCGTGCGGAAGCGTGCGGGAATGCCGCTGAGATAGCCAACGAGATTGTCGACCAAGCCGGGGACTTCCTTCGCGGCCCAGTGCTGTTCGGGGATCGTGCGCAGCGCGCTGATCGCCGCCGAACGATGACGATCGGCTTTCACGAGCGTTGCGAGGTCGAGGAACTTTTCGGCTTCGTGTCCGGGGATCGCGGTCAGCGAGTGGATCGCGACATCGTGCAGTGTTTCTCCACCGCCGCTCACGGTGAGATTGGTTACGGCGATTTTCTGTTTCGCGAAACCGGGACCAGCCCAAGCGACTTCCAATCCGTCACCGCCGCCGTTGTCGAAGTACGTCACGACGATCGGATGCGAACCCGCCGTGAGATCGACGGCCGCGCTCTGTTCGGTCATGCCCTGCAAGCGATCGTTGTTGATCAGCAGCTTGTCGTCGACGTAGACCCGCGAGCCGTCGTCCGACGCGATGAAGAACGTGTACTTGCCGGTCTTCGGGATCTGAATCATGCCGGTGAAGCGGAGCGCGAACGCATCGGATTCCTTCTTCTGCGGCACGTTCATCACGATCTGTGGCACGATGCCGCTGGCTTGCGGCTTGAGCTTCGCCAGCGTTTCGACCGCAACGTTCGGCGGGTTCGGATGGAAGTAGTCGACTTGAATGCCGCTTTGCAGCAACGCCGAGCTCCCCGCTTCCGCCTGAAGATTCGGCGGCAGCTCGAACATCAGCGAGCGGACCTCGCTGTAGAGGCTGCCGCGGAGTTTGTCGTCGGTGATTTGCGGCACGGCGGCGAGCAGATCGCGCAGGCTCTCTTTGCTCTTCGACGCCGCGAAGAACGCCGCATCGCCCGACCCGTCGGTGGTGATCCAAGCGACGTAACCGAGCTGCCGAATCGGAGCTGTCTTGGATTTCGTCGCGAGGTTCTCGATTCGGCCACGCGCCTTCTTCAGTTCGGCGGCCGGCTGCTCCGCCAGGAGTTGGCTCAGCCCTCCGACGGCATCGACTTGGCCGTTTGCGTCGCGCTCTTCGATCAACGCGAAGAGGACCGGCAGCGAACTCACTTTCCGCAGCTCCGCGAGGCCCCGCAACGATTCGCGCAGCGCGGTCGCCGAAGCGTTCGGACGTTTCAGGATCGCCTCGTAAAACGCTTCGGTGCGAGGCAGTTTCAGCAGGTCGTCGACGCTGGCGTTACGCAGCGCGTAGGACTGAGCCGCCTTCGACAACGGTTTCTTGGAAGCCACGGCATCTTGCACGAGCTTGTCGACGTTGATCTTGCCGCGCGCGAAATTCAGGACCGTATCGAGTTCCGGATCGGTCGGTCGCGTGGCCGCCTCGAAGATCGCTTCGGCGGCAGTCAGTCCCTCGAACGAGACCGCCGACTTGACCGCTTCCGCGCGCACGAGTGCCGAGTCATCACGCGCCGCCGCAAGCAGCGTCGGCTCCCAATTCGTGAGACGTGTGCCCCAATGGCCGAGCGTGCGAATGGCCGCCGCGCGGACCCGCGGTTCCGCCGCCGTGAAGACTCGCTGAAGCAATTCGAGATTCGGGACGCGATGTTCCTCGAACACCCACAGGCATTCGAGCAA
This sequence comes from Planctomyces sp. SH-PL62, assembly GCA_945905295.1. Lineage (GTDB taxonomy): Bacteria > Planctomycetota > Planctomycetia > Planctomycetales > Planctomycetaceae > SXKJ01. Next base: position 6,281 of record CAMDPX010000028.1, read on the forward strand.
CGCTTGCGCGTCGTCAGGCTTCGCAGGATTCAACGCGGAAGTCCACTTGCCGACGGCGGCGGTGACTTCCTTGGTCTCGCGTCCGCTGAGTTCCAAGCGAGCGCGATAGCGGTTGCTGTTCTCCTTGGTGAAGAACGCCTGGCAGACTTCCGCGATCGGTTTGTCCTTGAGCTTGAGCGGCTTCAAGAGCGGTCGGTCTTTGGCAGTCACTCGATAGATGCGGCCATGCTCGTGGTCGCGATTCGGGTCGCGCATGTTGTGCTGCATGTGGCCGATGATCGCATTGCTCCAGTCGGAGACATACAGCGCACCGTCACCGCCAATCTCCACATCGGTCGGACGGAAGTTCGGATCGCTGGAAACGAGGATCGGCTCGACTTCCGTCGCGGTGATCTCGGCCCCGTTGTATTTCACCTCGTGCTGCAACACGCCGAGGAAACCGATGCAGTTGCAGATCAGGAAATTGCCCTGGTTCTGATCGGGGAAGTGACTGCTGGAGAGAATGCCGGTCGCGGCGACGGGCCGCACGCGCATCTTGAACCACGGTTTCGCTCCGACTCCCTTGCCGATGCTGACGTACGAGCCGCTCCCTCCCGTGCCGTCATTGGCGAACTGATAGCCCCACTGATCGAAGACGTCGCCGTGCGGGTTCGGGCCGATCGGGAAATGGAATTCCATCTCAAACGTGCGCGGGTTGAAGCGATGCACGCCGCTGGCTCCCGAGCGAACGGTCTGCGTCGGCGTTTCCATCGCCGCGACGTTGAAGATGCCGCGCGACCAATAGGCCCAACCGTCCGGCCCGATCAGCATGGCGTTGGCCGAGTGATGCGAGTCGGCACTGCTCATCCCTTGCAACATGCGAATCTTGACGTCGGCCTTGTCGTCGCCATCGGTGTCTTTGAGAAACCAGAGTTCCGGCAACGCGGCGACCAACATGCCCCCGCCCCAGAATTCAAAACCGGTCACGCTGTTGAGTTCATCCGCGAAGACAACGCAGCGATCGGCCACGCCGTCGCCGTCGTCGTCGGGCAAGCAGACGATGCGATCGCGACGAGGCTCCGTCGGATTCCAGTGCGGGTAGGACGGCCAGACCGACGCGAACAAGCGGCCGTTCGTATCGACCGCCATCTGCACGGGATTGACGATCTCCGGAAACATCTCTTCGGAGGCGAAGAGATTGACCTGCATCCCTTCGGCGATCTTCATCTTCTCGATCGCTTCTTTGCCGCCGAGATACAGGTGCTTGCCCCCATCCAGCTTGCCAGGGATGTTCGTTTTGACTTCGAGTTCCTTCGGCAGGTTGATGTCCGAGACCGCTCGGTCGCTGCCGCGAGCCACCGCCCAAATCCGCTCGTCGCGGTTGGCGGTCTTGACGTCGAAGATCTCCATCTCACGCATCATGACGTCGGCGTTCGATTGCCCGAACCAGGCGAGCTTCGAGCGTCCGCCGAACACGTTGTACCCATCGACGACGCGATACCGGCTGAACCAGTGATAGTTCTTGTCGAGCACCGCCTGCCGCAGGTGTTCGAGTTCCTTCTCACCCTTTTCGATCTTCGTGACGCCGAACAATTCCTTCACGATGACGTTGGCGACCGTTCGATCGCCGTGATCGAGTAGATGAATGCCGTTCATCGTCAGCGGTTTATCGGCGGCGGCGTACAGCTTTTTTGTGGGCGTGAAGAGATCCACAAACAAAACGCGTTTCGTCTGGCAAACTTCCTGCATGGCCTGCGTGTAGATCGCCAGCTTCTCGTTGTTCGCCGACCCATCGGGCAGGTTCGGGTTCTTGAGGTTCTCGTGAGCGATCGGCGAGAAGAACACCAACCGGGGCGCAGCTTCTCCGTCGTACTTCTGCGCGAGCATCCCGTCGATCGTCTCCGCGAGATCCTTGCGGAAGCCATCGAGTCCCGGCGCGCCACGCAGGGCCTCGTTGTAACCAAAGAAGCAGAAGACGACGGTCGCTTTGGTTTTGGTCAGCCATTGATCCGGGCTACCAAAATTCTCTTCACGCTGGCGGAGCTTCAGCTCGTCCCCCGAATAGCCGAGGTTGCGAAAGGTCAGATCCAGTTCGGGAGACAGCGCATGGAGGTAGGTCTCCAGCCACGCCGAATGCTGCATACGATCGGCCAGCGTATTGCCGATGTAGGAGATGCGATCTCCCTTCTTCAATGGCAGCGCCGGCTCGGCGGACTGAGCCGAATTCTGCCAGGGAGCAATCAGAGTCATCAGCAGGGTCGTCATTCCCAAGAATTGTCTACGCATCATTGATGGTCTTTCTGCGTTGTGTCGCAAGATCCAATGGAGTTGTCCGGAACAAAAGGGAGCGCGGCTCATGGCGAGCAGTTGCGCGTTCGCGGGTCGCATCGGCGAGATCGGGAAATGCAGGCGGGTGGATCAATCGGCCAACTCGTGAATGGTGTTGTGGATCGTGCCTTGGACCGGTGTGCCTGTGGCCGAGCGGAGCGAGAATTTGATTTCCATACACCACGTCGATCGTAGGTCGGCGACATCGAGTGTGACGGTCTTGGAGTCAGCCGACAACTTCGCGCCGCGGACTTCCAGAGGCTTCTCGCCGTAGTGCTTCGATCCGTAATCCGCAGTCCGCTTGAGCGACCACGTTTTGACTTGCAGATTCTTGACGTCGAGCGATGCCGGATCGAGAGGCTCGGTGAAGGTGAGCTTCAGTCCGGACTTGGTGGCGTGCAGACCGACCGGCAAGTGCATGGGCTGGCCCGTGGCGCGGAGGCGATACAGGCCGCCGGGATAGGTCGCGTTGCCGGCCCAGGCGAACATGCCGCACAGATAGAGTTGCCCGTCCGTCGGATGAAAGCGGCCGCGCATCACGCCGGTCGGAAACAGCGGCAACGGCAACTCGATCATGCCTCCTTGCATCGTGCCGCGCACGTTTTCGTGTGGCACGAGAAACACTTTGCCGTAACCGTAAGACAGATTCAGCAGCGATCCCTTGAGCGGTCCCCAGCGATCGCTGTCGACCCACAACAGCTCGGCGGGCGAGCGGTCGAAGGCGTTGGTGATCCAGCACAGCGGCGGGACCATCGCGGAATCCGACGAGTCGCTCACGTCGTGATAGCCCAGCATGTTGCCATAAAACTTGGGTTTGCCGGACGGGTCCACCGTGACCCAGTTGATGCGATTCTTCGGATTCCAAAAGCCTTCCTGATCGGTGACGACAAACGAGCCATCGGGATTGAGGCAGACTCCGTTCGCCGCACGAAAACCATTCGCCAGGATGTCGGTGCGCGAACCGTCTTTGCTCACGCGCAACAGCGTCCCGTGATGCGGCACGACGGCCGCCTTTCCGTGGCAGCCCGACTTGGCATAGTAAAAATTGCCGGCCGCATCGGTTTGCAGTCCCATCGCGAATTCGTGGAAGTGCTCGGTGACCTGATGGTCGTTATTGAGGCACTGGTAGAAGTCGATCTCGCCGTCGCCGTTGAGGTCATGCAGAACGGTGAGTTGATCGCGACACGTCACATGAATCTTGCCATCGACGATCTTGAGCCCCAGCGGCTGGAACATTCCCGAGGCGATCCGCTGCCATTGGAGTGGGGGGGGGAGGGGAGGAGTGGAGGCGGGGAGGAGGGAAACACTTGAGCCTTTACTCCTCCCCTCCTCTCCTCCTCCCCTCCCCCCCTCGACAATCCACACATCGCCGTCCCACGAGCAGACGGCGATGCGGCCATCGGGAAAGAAATCGAGCCCGGTGAATCGAGTCTGAGCGAGCCACGGATTCGATTCGGGAGCCGTCAGCACATCGGCCGCAAACGGCCCGTTGTCGGCACCCAGCACCGCATGAGTTTCCAACTTTTGCGGCCAGCGCGGCGGGCCGCCGTTGGTCAGCGCGGTCAGATCGCGATCGGCGTCCGAAATCGGCTGATCGGCAAGATCGTCGATCCGTGCGAGAGAGTTGTCAGTCTTCGTGAGCGGCACGGCGCTAGCCGCCGGTGTTTGCCGAGGACCGGCGGCTAGCGCCTTGCCGCTCACTGAATCGGACGGCTGCCAGATGGTGAATCGCAGCGGTTCCTTGCCAGCGGGGATTCGCAGTCTCAATCGTCCGTCAGCAGCCGTCCATTCGGCAGCGATGTTGCGCGGTGCGAATCCGGCAACAAGCGGACCAGAAGGCGAACTGACGGGAACCATGCCGCGCCGGACTTCGGCATCGTGTCGATGATTCGTCGCGTCGGCGATCTTCGTTCCTGACGCTTCGCCGAGCAGCCATTGCGCGACGAGCGATTTGTCGTCGGTCGTCGGCTTCGCGAAATCATCCAGCCCCTCGGTCAGACGCCGCTGATAGAAACGGACCTGCGAGATGTCTCCTTGGAAGAACGTCGCCGGGCGCGGGAAATCGGGAGTCGTGAATCCAATCCGCACGACGCTCTTGGGCAATGCAGCCTTCGCAGCCAGCGCGCCCTCGCCATCCAGCTTGCCATCGACGTACAGCCGCACGCGATGCTCGGACCGCTGCCAGGTCAGCGCGACGTGATGCCAGCGGTCGTCGTTGATCTTCGACTTCGCCGAGACCGCACCGACCCAGCCGATATCGAAGGCGAGCCGTCCATCGCGAAGGAAAAACGTCTGCCCGTCGGGAGTCCACTTCGGCCCGGATTGGCTCAACGACCAAATCGTTCCGTCCGCTTTCGTCTTGATGCGGGCGACGATCGTGAAGTCCCGCGCCGTGAGGTCAAATGCCTCCCCTTTGGGGATCTCCAAATAGGTGTTCCCATCGAAGGTCAGTCGTTGGTCGCGAGGGGAGGTCGCTTCGGAACTCGGCGGAGCGAACTGCACGACCGATTTGTCCGAGCGGCTGATGATTGTCGGTCGCGCGTCGTGCGCCGGATGCTCGGCCACTTGCAGCAGCAGGTCGCGATCGCGCGGCCCGATGTTGAACGTTCGCAGAAACAGCGGTGCTTGGTCAGAGCCCGTAGCCACGCTCGCCGTAGCCACGCTCGCCAGAGCGTGGGACGTCGCGGAAGAACCCACGCTCTGGCGAGCGTGGCTACGATCCGCGACCACCGCCTCGCGCGTCAGCAGCCGCGGCGACTCCAGCACCTCGGTCGTGCCGATCGAGTACGAGAAGACCACCTGCTGACCGTGGTGATACAGCCCACGATAGTTGGCCCACTCGCGCGGCAACGGGCCGTAGCGTTTGCCGTCGCGGCCTTTCACACGCAGGTCATCGAGAAACTCACCGCTGGCCGGATTCGCCCAGCCTGGCCCGGTCGAGTTGGCGAATGCCGTCTGCCCGACGATTCGCGGATGCACGCCGTGCGCGCCGTTGAATTGAATCCCCTGCCAGTCGATGAAATTCGTATCAGCGTTACGGAGCGACGTTGCTACGTTCCACGCGGCCGCCGCGCGAAGCGTGTCGGTGTCGAAGATCATCCAATGCCGGCCGCGTGAGACGCCCCCCGCACCGGGATCGAGCCGCACCGCGACTCCCTTGTACGCGAGGTTGTGCTCCAGGCCCGGCACTTCAAACGTGTGAGCCAGACTCGGCCCGTAATCCATCGCCGACCAAGGGACGATCTTGCTCGGTTCCGGGCCGCGCGTGTCCCCCTTCGGCAGCCGCGACAACAACGCCCGATCGACCGCCACGAACTGCGTCGGGTTGTGCGGCTTGAGGTACGTCTCGCGGACGTAATGAACGACGTCGTATTTCTGCGACGGAACCATCCAGGTCTGCGGAGCCATCAGCCCGAAGCCGTGCGTCAGCGTGCGGTACATCGACAGCGGATCGCTGCCGTTCTTGAATTTCCCCTCCGCGAAACGGAGCGATGTTGGCAGCGATCCCGGCTTGTCCTTCGTCCCGTGACAGTTGGCACAGACTCGCTGATAAATCGCCTCGCCCCGTTGGAGCGAATCGTCATTCCAATCGCCGATGAGCGCGGCGTGATCCAAATGCTGTTCGTACTCGGGAACGGTAAACGTCAGCAGTGAGGCGGCAGGCTGAAGCTGCATGGCTTTGGCCGCGCCGCCGTCGCGGATTTCGATCAAGTACCGGATCAAATCGAGAAACTGCTGGCGGCTATTCAACTGGTTGACCTGCCCCGCCGGCATGATCGACGTCGCGTTGACTTTGATTTCCTCAAGATCGGTCGCGGCGATCGTCGTCGGCTCGCCACCGCGCGAAAGATCACGCACGACAACCTTGTCCTTCGTCCGTTCGACCAGCAGCGCCGCCAGCGATTTCCCATCGGCCGTGATCACCGTCACCGATTCAAACCCTTTGCGGATCACTTTCGACGGCAGCAAAACCGCTTCGACCAGCGACTCATCCGAGACTTCTTTGCCGAGCGTCGTCAGGTCCGGCCCCAGCGAATTCAGCGGAGCCTTCCCCACCGCATGGCACTTTGAGCAAGCCATGTGCTGCTGAAAGAAAAGGACTGCCCCGCGAATCGCGTCCCCCTCGGTCTTCGCGAGCGCCGCCAACTCTGCCGCCGGGACTCGCCGCAGATCCTCATCGAGCGTCTGTGCCCCGCTCGTCGAAACCAGCACGACGAACACGAGTAGAAGTGGTTTTAGGACCGTAGCCACGTTCGCCAGAACGTGGGAAACGTGGGAAACGTGGCGGAACCCCCACGTTCTGGCGAACGTGGCGACGTTGAGGCGATTCATGGACGCGAGTTCCTATTTCACGATGGGTGCGATTCGGAGATCGCGTTGTGGGAGATCATGATCAAATCACTTCGACCACCGGTTTGCCGAGCACGTTCATTTTCGGTTCGATACCCAGCCCCGGCGAAGTGCTGGCGGCCATGAAGCCCTGCTCGCGTTGCGGTGCGCCCTCCGCCGTGCTGACGGTGACGTAGCTGTTGAAGTCGGTGCTCGTGAAACGGAACTCTTCCGGCGTGCTGTGAGCCAGATGCGCAATCGCGACCGTCGTGATGTCGCCCCCCCCAACTGTCTTCTAGAGTCATGGCGATCCCCATGCTCACACAGAGATCGCGAACCTGTTTGGTTTTCGTCAGGCCGCCGAGCTTGCTGATCTTCAGGTTGGCGTCAGCCACGAGCCGATCGGTTGGCAGCAGCATTGCGCGGACGGCTCGGATGCGTTCGATGTCCGTGTCCGGATCGCCGCCGACCTTGAGCTGAAATCGCGTGTATCCGGCGGCTCGATAACCGGCGACCTTCCGCGCCATCACGTCGGGCGACTCTTGCGAGATGGCTCGGTACAGCCGCACGCTTTCGCCGAAGCGACCACCCATCAGCACGCAGACCGGCAAGCCCGTCGCCTGACCCAGGATGTCCCAGCACGCGATGTCGATCCCCGACTTCACATACGGATGCCCCTTGAGCGCCGCGTCCATCCGCTGATTCAACTTCGCCAACTCGCGAGGATCGCAGCCGATGAGATGCGGTGCGAGTTCGCGCAACCCCGCGCGCACCCCCTCGGCATAAGCCGGCAGATAGAACGGCCCCAGCGGACAGACCTCGCCGTAGCCGGTGATTCCGGCGTCGGTCTCGACACCGACGATCGTGCTGTCGAACACCGAAACCGACTTGCCGCCGGACCACTTGTAGCTCCCCTCGTGCAACGGCAGTTCCACGCGATGAGCAAAGATGCGAGTGATTTTCATGGGCGGATTCTCTCAGGTTGCGAGCGAGATGGTGCTAATCATCAGCCGCCGGGGTTCGCCCAATGGTACTGACTTTCGGGAGCGCGAATGATGAACTCATAACCGATGAGCGGAGTCATGATAACTCGTGCCCTCCGTCCCGCCGCGCGAGACCGATCAATCCACATTATTCATGAACGGCAATTATCACGACTAAGGGTTTGCTGGACCTTTTTTTGTGGGCGACCCCAGGGGAGGAATCAAGACTGACGGGTCGTCGAGCAAGCGACGTCGCAGCTTCTCATGTCCATCCTCCGTGGAGACGACGTAGACGTTGTAGGGCCGCAGCCACTTCAGGATGTGCCGCTCATCGGCTTGGTCGAAGAGGATCGGGATAAACTTGTCGTTGAGCATTCCGGCATCGTAGAGGTCGTTGAGAATCAGCACGCTTTCAAAACGAACGCCGGACTTCCGCGGCTCGCGAGCCCGCGTGGCGTAGCGCTCGGTGAAGAGAATCAGGACGAAGTCGGCCGCTTCCACTTCGGCGTCCATCCACAGCGGCCAGCCTTGCGAGGGGTTGGTGACGTACTGGTCGATGCGGCAATCTACCCCGTCGCCACGAAGCCGCTCAGCCAGTTTGCGAACCTGAGCGGCGTGCGCATCGGAGTCATGGCTGTAACTGATGAGAACTCGAGGCAGCGTTCTGTCGCCATCATCGACGGGATCAGCAACTGGCTTGGCCGCTTTTGCCCAGTCGGGAAGGTGTTCCAGTTTCAGGCCGTCCAAGAGCTCCAGCACGCTCACGTCTTCATAGCTCTTGCGGCATTCGATGGTCAGCTTGTGCTTCCCCTTGCGTTCGACCAATTCCTTCTGGCGGAACATGTCCGGGTCGGTCGTCGCGCGGCACTTCGGACAAATGCACGGCACCCATTTTTCGACTTTGCCTTTCAAGCCTTTGAAGGTGTCGTTCAAGGCTTCCAGTTCGGTGGCCAGCACGCTCAGCAGCGCTTTGTTCTCCGGGCCGCGAGCGCGGATTTCGATTTCGTTTCCTTTCGTGGTTTCTTCGACCAGCACGGCGGTCCCGTCGTGTTCGAAGAAGGCCCCGTGAGCCCACGACAAATCCAATTGTTTGGCGAAGCGATGCTGACGCACCATCAAGCGGCTCACCAAGCCGCGTGGCAGGAACGTGTAGCGAAAGCTGACGACGAGGTCCGACGGCGCGGCCCACTTGTCCAACTCCTGCGGCTTCGACGGCGACAACAACTGCGGAGCCAGCCACCGGCATTCCCCGTAGGCGACGTCGCTCCCGCGACTCGCATTCCCAACGACCGACTTAAATTCCCCCGCACCACCCAGCGGATAACACAGCTCAAACTTCACCATCAGTCCCAACAGCTCGGCGTGCATGTCGGCGTATTGCGAATCGAGCCAGATGCGTTCGCAATCCGCCTGAGAGAACCGGCCGCGCTGCTGTTTGACGAGTTCGTCATCCAGGATGCGGAACACCGCTTCGGTCGCCCATTGGTTTTGCAGGATCACGGTCTTGCGGAGCAGCGGGTCGTCTTGAAAGTGCAGGAACACTCCCAAGTCATGCAGATAGCGGCTGAGGTGCAGCGCCTTGGTCCGATCGAATTCCAGATGCCGGCTGTAAATCTGGAAGTACTCCTCTTGGGTGATGAAGGGCTTCTGCTGAGCGACCTCTTCGACCGCCTGGCGGATGGGAATCCATTTGGCCGGGACTTCGTCGCCGACATGGGGGAGTTGTTGCACGAAGTACTCGATCGCCTGGCGGATCTTGGTCGCCGAGTCTGGGTCATCGAGATTGCCGGCAAACTTCTGCTGAAAATTGGGAAACCGGCCTTTGATCCCCGGCTCGTCGATCGACTTGCTGCGTCCTCCCTTTTCGTTTTGGAAGATCAGCAGCGGACTGGAATCGCTGAGCGTTTCCACCACTTCCAGCCAGAATTTGAAGGCTTCATCGTGGATCGACTTGTCGTCCTTGCGCGTGTCGTCCACGAGGATGTAGAGCGAACTCTTGGTGAGAAAGAACTGATGCGTGGCGTGATAGATCTGCTGCCCGCCGAAGTCCCAGACATTGAGCCGAAACGGTTTCCCGTTGTCCGCCGTGAAGTCCTGACGATGAATGTCGATGCCGCGCGTGGTCTGGTCTTCGGTCGGCAACGGCTGATCCGTTTGATAAAGCCGCCGCAACAGACTCGTCTTCCCCGCTCCCCCTCCCCCCAGGATCAGCACCTTGGCTTCGTAGAGCCGATCGACTCCTTGGGTTTCGATCTCACGGAAATAGTTGCGAACCGCTTCCGGCCCCTGATTGGCAATCTCCACCGTCGGCCGCACGAGCGGGCACTCTTCGACGAACAGGCCGTTGCCACCTGCGTATCGGTCCCAGCGAACCGGCCAACCCGACAGCACCTGCTTCGCAAACGGCGATAGGTCTGACACCGATGTCTCTGAGGCATTCAAATGCGAAATCGCGGGGAGTTGCGCCAAGGGGCTGATGTCGCTGACCAGATCGTTCTCTGCGACCGACAACTTCGTCAACGCGTGCAGATTTTGGCCAATGGCGTCGATCGTTCCCTGGCCAATGGAATTGTTGTTAAGCCAAAGGCTCTTGAGATGCCGGAGATTCGTCGCAATGGCTCGCGCACCCGCGTCTCCGATGTTGTTCCGGCTAACATAGAGCGAGTTGAGTTGTTGGAGATGCTCGGCAATGGCTCGCGCACCCGCGTCTCCGATCTTGTTGCCGCAAATACTGAGCGACTTGAGCTGTGGGAGATGCTCGGCAATGGCCCGCACACCCGCGTCTTCAATGTTGTTGTAGTCAATATTCAGGGAGCTGAGCTGTTGGAGATGCTCGGCAATGGCTCGCGCACCCGCATCTCCGATTTGGTTGAAGCCAATATCCAGCGAGTTGAGCGGTGTGAGATGCTCGGCAATGGCCCGCGCACCCGCGTCTCCGATGTTGTTGTAGTCAATACTCAGCGAGTTGAGCTGTGTGAGATGTTCGGCAATGGCCTGCGCACCCGCGTCTCCAATGTAGTTGTAGTCAATACTCAGCGAGTTGAGCTGTGTGAGATGCTCGGCAATGGCCCGCGCACCCGCGTCTCCAATCTTGTTGCTGCGAATACTGAGCGAGTTGAGCTGTGTGAGATGCTCGGCAATGGCTCGCACACCCGCATCTCCGATCTCGTTGCTGCCAATACTGAGCGAGTTGAGATGTTGGAGATGCTCGGCAATGGCTCGCGCACCCGCATCTCCGATTTTGTTGGAGCCAACATCCAGCGAGTTGAGCTGTGGGAGATGCTCGGCGATAGCCAGCGCACCCGCGTCTCCGATCTTGTTGCCGCTAATACTGAGCGAGTTGAGCTGTGGGAGATCCTCGGCAATGGCTCGCGCACCCAACTCGTTCAATTCAAGAGACCACAGCAACAAGTGCCTCAACTGAGAAAGTCGAGCCACTCGTTCAGCGACGGAATCCCATTGCTTGTCGAGCTGATAGGAATGCTCGCCAAGCAAATCTTCTGGCCAATCTGTCGGGTCGTCACTTAGACGGATGCCCGGCCCGATGATGGCGAGTATGGTGACGTTCTCAGTCCGGCACCGATCGAGAATGGCGGCCAATTCTTCGGGAGTCACCCGAATCAACTTGCCTGTTGTTTCCATGATGCGCCTTGTTGATGAAATGCAGAACGGAGCAGTCGCCGCTATTCCTCGATCGTCACTTCGCAGAACGTCAGCGCGGCGAGGCCGTTCTTTCCGTAGAGCAGGTTGTCGGAGAGGGGTCAGGCACCGCAAAATTCAAAATTGGCGGGACGGAGCTTATTCGGCTCACCAAACTTTCTCCCGCCAATTTTGAATTTTGCGGTGCCTGACCCCGGTCTATTGCAGTTGTTGGAGGATCGCCTGGAACTCGCTCGATGGAGGTTGCTGGAGACGAGATTGAGTTCGCTTCAGCGATTCACGAATGGAACTGGTGGTGACTCCGCCAAAGGCTTGGGCGATGACTTCGTGGGTTTGATGGAGTTTCTCGAACGCCAGCCAAATCGCGGCATCGCGCGGCATTGGAGGATTCTTCAGTCATGGCGATTGGGATGGATCGAATTCGCTATCCAAGCTGCTCAGGTTGGGCAACTCGCGACAGAGCTGATTCAACAGTTCGAGCGTTCCGTGTGCCGTCGTCCAAAGATGGATGTAGTCCCAATCGAGCCTCTTCCAGCAAACGGCCAAGACATTCTGGGCATCATCGAGATCCTTGCGTCGCCCCCATCTCAGCTTCTGAATGACGACATCCTCTCCGGTGGGAATCCACGCTTCTCGGTTGATGTCGCCAATCAGCTTCCGAACTCGGCGAGCAAATCGGGACTGGTGATGTGAGTCATCGGTCAACCGGAAGAATTCGATTTCAAACCGCGTCGGCAAGTAAGTGACGACGTTTCTCACCGAGTGAGTAATCGTCTCGAAACGCATTTGGGGATCGAGACGAAAGTCAGTGCCCAGCCGGTCGACAATCTTTCGCAAGTCTCCGCTGGCCAGATTCACGACAAAGTCCGCGTCGTTCGTCGTTCGGGGAATCGCATAGGCGTTGCTCGAAAACGCGCCGACAAGCATGTAGGGAATTGCCAACCCTTCCAGTGCTTCGACGACTGCGGCCGTGGCTTGCAAGCTATTCATCCAGCACCCCGGCGTCGCGATAGAGGTTGCCTTCGTCGAGCAGCCTGCGGATTTTCAGTCGCCGAGTGACTTCGCGTTCGACCTGCTCAGCGGTGAAACTCGGATTGTCCGATCGGATCGCGGCCCGCATCTGCTGCATCCCTTCATCAAAGAGATGAGCGCCCGTCGCCAGCTTCTCCGACATCGGCGTCCGCCTCGCACGAGCGACCTTCGACAAGAAGATCGCATCCTGCAATGCCTTCGTTTGCGCATCGACTTGTGGCATGTGGATCACCCTTGATGTTGATCGTTGTGGAATCTCATCCCTTGCGTCATCGCTCAAGGTCACTCTCCGCCGAACACTCACACGGATCGCCGCAAGTTTAGCGACCTTCCCCAACCGACGGCGAACGCGAATCGGCGAGCCGGGCTTATCCATGACCCCGGCGCTTATTCCTCAATCGGCACTTCGCAGAACGTCAGCGCGGCGAGGCCGTTCTTGCCGTAGAGCAGGTTGTCGGGATTCCAATTCGCGCTATCGAGATAGGTCACGGTCTTGGATTTCGCTGGTCCCTTCAACTTCAGGGTGATCTTGTTGGCGATCGCAGAGCCCGAAGCGACTGGCTTGGGTTCGCCGTCGAGGTGGAACTGACTCACCAGTGAGTCGGACCAGGCGATCGGTTGATCGAACTCCAGCACGAGTTCGTCCCGTTCCTGGTTGGCGAAGAGCGCTCGCTTTAGGTTCGGCGGTGTGATCGGTTGGTTGATCTTTCGATGATAGAGATCGAGTTCGATGAGCGGCTCGATCAGTCTCGCGAACTCGGCGTAACCGGCGGCGGGGAAGTGGCAGCCACCGGGTGGCTTGATGCCCAGCGTCGACATCACTCGCAAGTTCGAAAACAGATTTGGCAGCGTGCGTTGCACTTCACGCAGGCGATTGTCCGAACCGTTGATCCCCATCGAACAAGACTTCGGCCAGATTTGAAACACGTAATAGTTTTGGACGTTGGGAAAGTCCTGCTTCCACGACGCGGCGAGATCGACGAAGAACTGGCGATAGGTTTCGTAGCCATAGCCGCCGGTCGGGCCGTCGGCTCCTTGATCGTTCTCGCCTTGATGCCAGAGGACGGCGCGGATGCCGTGAGTCAGCTTGGCTTGTTGGACTCGCCACAGCAGCCGGCCGTAGATGGTCGACACGTCGGTCGGGTCGAGCGGGTTGCGTTGATGCTGGTCGATCCGCGTGCCGCCGACCGCTCCGTTGATGAGGCAGATCGGAATCTGGTGTTGCTCGGACAGGCGGCGTCCGAGTTCCATCCCCCAATAACCGATCTCCGACTTGCCGCCGGGACTGCGAGCTTCCGCATTGGCCCACAGCTTCAATCGCGATCCGTTTGGATCGCCCGCCGTCGCTCCGAACGTGCGGACCCACTCGCTGGGGACGAGCGGATTCTCTTTGCCGAAGTCGGTCGCGACGGCATTCGACTGACCGATGATGAGGAACGCATCGCCGCAGACGATGTTCTTCGCCGTGTGCAGAACAGTCTCTTTGTCGCCGGTCTTCGTGCCGAACTCGGTGCGATATTTTGTGAGTTGGGCCTTGAGCTTCACCGACAACGAATAACTTTTGTCACTTGGCGAGCCGGAGGGCGTTAGCCCCCGGACGTTTGGCGTTGTCCGAGGGCTAACGCCCTCCGGCTCGCCTGGTTTCGATTGGTTAATTTTTGGCGCAGGTTTCAGCGGACTCGTCTCAGTCGCAAAGAGTTTGTCGTCCGCGAAGACGCGCACGAAGACGGAGTCCGCTGCTTCGGTGAGCGTGCCGGCATAGACCAGCGTTCCTTCGCGCTTGCCGTCTCGGCCGGTTCCCTCGCGCGCGATGAACTGGTTGTCTTCCGGTTGTTCGTTCGCAGTGAGCGGTCGTGGAATCCATTCATCTTGGCTCGGAGGCGGTTCTTTCACGGCGATCGTGATCGACTGAACGATCTTCGCGCCGCCGTTGTCGATCGCCGCTGTCACTTGCAGAGTGCCGCTCCCTTGAGCGCGTTTCAGGATCAGTTTGCCGGGTTCGATCTGCTTGATGACCGCGATGTCGTCGATGGTCCAACGGACGTTCAACGTCCCTGCCCCTTTGGCCTGCATCGCCGCGAGGTTCGTGATTTGCGGCACGACTTCGATCGTCTGCCGTCCGTCCCAATTCTTGGGTGCGGCGAGCGTGAAGACCGGTTCGGGGATGTCGTCGCTGATCGTGATCTTGATCTCTTTGGATTTCACTCCGTTGGGGTAGATGGCTTTGACGGCCAGCGTTGCTGTGTCGCTCCGCGACTCCGAATCCGAGTTGCGGAGCAACTCGGCTACGTGGGGCACACGCCCGGCGTTGAACGTGTACGAGAACCGATCCGTGGCCACGACCGATTCGTGTCCGTCGCGTTTCAGAATCCACACGACCTTCTGAGCGCCGCCTGCTTTCGCTGACACAGTCGTGCTCTGACCTTCTCCTACCACAAGCTGCTGCTGCGATACCGAGAACTCGTCCCCCGGCTGCACCAGCGGGCCGACCAGTGTTTGGTTTGGCTTCTGGTTCGCGTACTGCAGCTTGATCCAATCCGCCGAGCGAACGACTTGCGAGACGCGCACTTCGTCGAGGTCTCCCACGAAATCAAAATTGTTGTACCAGCCGCCGATCCACAGCCGAGCCGGCGTTCTGATGTTGAGCGTCGGGCCTTGCTTGAGATTGGTTCCTTCCAGCACGCCGTTGACATAGATCTTCGATTCCCCCTCGCGATAGGTGTGAACGACGTGCGTCCAATCGCCGAGCGGCACACGGCTCTCGCTCCCCACGTTGCCGCCGGAGAAGTAGCAGTCCATGCGGATGTGCGGCGGGCTGCGGAACTGCATCACGACTTTCCCTTGAGCTTGCTCGTTGCCCCAGGCGATGAGCGTCGTGTTCGGTCGCTCGGGACGGAACCAGGCTTCGGTACTGTGAGGGCTCGCGCCGGTCGGATAGTTCGCGATCTTCTCGCCGCCGAAGAGGCCCTTGCCGCCGGGAAGATGCCGAGCCGTTCCGATCATGCCTGCGGTCGGCGTCGTGCCGTTGTCGGTGCTGGTGAGCGTTCCGACTTCGTCCCGCGCGTCGTTGCTCATGTGCCAGACGCTGAGGTATCCGTTCGACTCATTGAAGACGGCTTTGCCAGCGGACTCGCTGCTCGCGTTCGGGTTTCCCCAATGCAGCTTGATCTCCTGCCGCGAGTTTCCCGTGATCTTGGGGACGCGCACCCAAACGCTCGCGACCCCCTTGTCCGCGTCCCAGTCCTCCACTTGATAAGCCAGCGGCTCACCGGTGCTCGACGAGAACCGCACGTCGTCGCCATTGGGTTTCGCCTGGCGGAAGTCGAAGAAGTCGCCGTGCAGTCTCACGAGTAACGGAAATCCTGCGATGGTCGCCTCGGCCGATAGATCGGCCCCCTCGGGCGTCGTCAGCAACCAGATCGAGCCGGAATGCTTCCAGTCCGGATCACTCGCCGCAGCCTTCACTGGCTTGTCATCTGCGGCGGCTGACCAGAGCGTTTTCAACAATGCGAACATCTCCGGATCGTGCTTCGCCAGTTGCTCGCGAGTGAACGGGAAGAAGTCGTTCGTGGAGAAGAACGCCTCGCTGCATTCGGCGAAGTACTCCATCGGATTCGTGATGGCATAGGCGCGGACATTGGCCGAGCGTCCGTCGCCGAAGCGTTGCTCGACGCGATCGTACAGGCCGGCCGTTTTGGCTTTCTCGAAAGCGGCTTTGATCTCTGCGTTGCCGAAACCTTTGGGAAGGACTCGGTCGTGATACGCGTGAGCCAGTTCGTGCAGCGCGAAATTCGGCATCCGTTTTGTCTCACGCTCGAAGATGCGGACGTTGGTGAATTCAATCCCCTTCTCCATGGCCGGATCGCGTTTGTTCTCACGCAACCAACCGGCACCGGGGTGATACTCGGCGCGCGGCTGCACGTCGGGATATTCGGGAGAAAACCACAGCGGCACCTTCCGCAGTTCCGCGACCGCAGCGGCGGGAACAACGCGAGTGATCTCCTGAAGCTGAACCGTCAGCAGCTCCAAGGCGCGTCCGGTCGCCGCCTTGTCCTTCTCCAGTAACTCATCGCTGACGTGGACCGTCCAGCCTTCGAGGCTCTTCGTTTGACGTCCGGCAACGGCGACGGGGTCTGCCGACAGGAGGGCATTCATGTGGGCAAACAGCACGAGCCAAGCAGCGACCAAGTACGATTTCATGGTGCGATTTCCAAGGGAGATGATGCTTCAATAGTTCCAATCACATCCGCCGAAACGCGCTCGCGGCCGGTTTGTCTGTCACCGGGGCGAGCGCCGCGCGGTCACGCCAAAATATCGTGGATGACATGGCCATGCACGTCGGTCAGGCGGCGGGCGATGCCGTTGTGATAGAAGCTGAGCTGCTCGTGATCGAGGCCCAGCAGATGCAACGCCGTCGCGTGCAGGTCGTAGCTGTAGCTGGGATTCTCGGCCGCATGCCAGCCGAGGTCGTCGCTGGTGCCGTAACTGCTGCCACCCTTGATGCCCCCTCCGGCGAGCCACGCGGTGAAGACGCCGGGGTTGTGATCGCGTCCCTTTTGCGAGCCTTGCATGAACGGCTGCCGGCCGAACTCGGACGTGCAGATGATGAGTGTCGAATCGAGCAGCCCGCGTTGCTTCAAATCGGCGATGAGCGCGCTGGCTCCCGTGTCGAGCACTCGGCCCCAGTAGCCGTGATCGCGGACGATGTCTTCGTGACTGTCCCAATTCGGGCGAATCTTCTTCGACGACGTGTTCTCCGCGCCGCAAAAGATCTGGACGAATCGGACACCCCGCTCGACCAACCGTCGCGCGAGCAGGCACTGTCGCCCGAACGGCCCGACGTCGGGATCGTCGAGTTCATAAGGCTTGAGCGTTGCCGCACTCTCGCTCGACAGATCGACCGCTTCGGGAGCACTCATCTGCAATCGCGCGGCCAACTCGTAGGCCGCGATGCGAGCTTCCAGCAACGAATCCCCTCGCCGATCCGCATGAGCAACGTTGAGCGTTCGCAAGAACTCGCGGCCGTCTCGTTCCGAGTCCGGTGACACGGATCGATTTGCTGGCGGAAAGAGGTCCGCAATAGGAGGCCGCTCGGTGGACGTCTCGATGACGGTTCCTTGATGCACGGCTGGAAGAAACCCCGCCGCCCAATTCGCCAATCCGCCCGGAGGCAGCCCGCGCGTGTCGGGCAACACGACGAACGCCGGCAAGTTTTCGCTCTCGCTGCCCAGTCCGTAGGTGACCCACGCACCCATGCTCGGAAAGCCGGGCCGAATGAACCCGCTGTTGGCCATGAACATCGCCGGTCCATGCAACGCTGACTTGCTCTGCATTGAGTGAATGAACGCCATCTCATCGACGTGACTCGCGAGTCTCGGAAACAGATCGCTCAACCAGCGACCGCACTCGCCGTGCTGACGGAACTTCCAAAAACTCTTGGCGTAGTTGCCGCCGACTCCGGCAAACGTCTGCTTTCCCAACTCCGCATCAAACGCTTCGCCATGCCGCCGCTCCAGCTCTGGCCGGTAATCCCAGGTGTCGACGTGACTCAAACCTCCAGGGCAAAAAATCTGCACGACGTTAGTCGCCTTCGCGGCGAAGTGAGCCTTCCGATTCGCCAGCGGGTTCTTCGACGACATCTTGTCGGCTGAGAGCAACTGATCGTTGTGCAGCATCGCCGCGAGTGCGACGCCACCAATTCCGCCAGCGGCGTCCCAGAGGAATTGACGACGGGAGCGCGGAACAAATCGTCGATCAAGAACTTCCTGAAACATGAACTCACACTCCCACCTGAAGTCTCTTTTTTCTGTCCCCATTTTTCTGTCAGCTTCCGTCAAGCGACTGACAGAAAAATGGGGACAGAAAAAAAGAGGCTCAAGTCGATCGGCCCCACTCGTCTTTCGGCATCAATCCACATACACGAATTCGTTGGCATTCAGAAGCATTCTGCAGAGTTGGTTCAAGCCACGACTTCGCAGCAGTGTCATAGCCGCGGCGGCTTCCATTGGTGCTGGCTGGCGACCGAAGGCGAGTTGGAATGTGCGAGTCACTTGCGCGACCGGGTCTGTTCCCGCATCGGCCTTCACTCGGCTGGCGAAGTAGCCGCTTTGGCGCAACATGAAATCGTTGTTGAGCAACGTTAGCGATTGCAGCGCGGTGGTCGTCGTGTTGCGAGCAGGGACCAAGTTCGCGGGACTCGGACAATCGAGCGTTGTCATGAATTGGTGAGTCGTTGTCCGCACAGCAAAACGATAGACACTGCGTCGCCACAGGTCGGGCGAGTCGGGCGTGATGTAGCGATAGACTGGGGCGTATTCCTCTTGGTACTCGAAGTCGCGATAGCCGGGGCCGAACATCGTGGCGTTGAGCTTGCCGCTCACGGAGAGGACCGAGTCTCGCAAGGACTCGGCATCCAACCGGCGCGGGTTCATTCGCCAGAGGAGGCGGTTGTTGGCGTCGATGGCGAGGGCTTGCTGGGAGGGCGAGGCTCCCGCCGAGCCGGTGTTCTTGGCGGCGCGACTGCCGAACGGCTCGGCGGGAGCCTCGCCCTCCCGTCGCGGGGCATTGTACGACACGGATTGCTGCCGATACGCGGCACTCGTGCAGATCAGGCGATGGATGGCTTTCAGCGACCAGCGCTGTGCGAGCAACTCATCGGCCAGCCAATCAAGCAACTCTGGATGCGATGGCAGACCACCGCCGAGTCCGAAGTCGCTGGGTGTTTCCACGAGGCCGGCACCGAAGTGGTAATGCCACAGCCGATTCACAATGACTCGGCGAGTCAGCGGATTCGCGGGGGAGGTGATCCAATCGGCGAGTGCTTTGCGACGGTCTCCATCGGAGGACTGCGACGTGCCGAGCTCCGGCTTTAGACCGCTGACGCACGACAGCGACGTTGGCGAAACCTCATCGGCCGGTTGTTCGGGGTCGCCACGTTTCAGCAGCTTCACCGGCGGCGGAGTTTCGGTGATCACGGCATAGACTTTCGTCGGCATGGGAAACGCCGCGAGTTCCTTCTCCAACACTGCACGACGTTGTTGCAGTCGCGCAATCTCAGCTTTGTCGGCTTCAGACATTGCGGGGGGCTGAGCGGCGGCCAGCCACGGATCGGCGAAACAAATCTGGTCGTGCCCGATGCCGTTGCCACCGTCGGTGGACATCAGCGTGAGAAACCGCGCGGTGGCTGGAAGCATCACTTCGACCGCGAGGCCGCCATCGTCTCGGCCGATGTTTTTCTGGTTGGCCTTCAGTTCGCCATCGACGTACACGAAGTAGCTCGCGCCGTTCTTCGGCGTTTGACCGAAGTACCCGGCGGTCGCGGTGAACTTCATTTCTGCGGAGGCACCCGCTTCGCGCGTTGCCCGTGCTTGAATAGGCGAGCGGGGCGGCGTTAGCCCCCCGGTTGTTTCGATTTCCGGTGAAGACCGGGGGGCTGACGCCGCCCCGCTCGCCGAAGCGTCCGCGTTGAATGACGCTCGGATTGCGGCGAGATCGAAGGTGATCGCGGCGTTGGCGTGCAGCGACAGCAGTGTGTGACCATCGGCCGCGTAATCGACGCCGTCGAGCTTCGTCGAGAAGTGCGAGTTGACCGGTCCGAAGCGGATCGCATCCCACGCTTGTCCCGAAGTGCGTGGCGGCTTCATCACCTTCAGGCCGGTCGATGTGATCTGCGTTCCTTCTGGCGAGAGATCGGGGATGACGACCCCATCCACGAACTTCACGGTCGAGCGGGCAAACACATTCGGCTTCGCTCCTTCGAGGAACCCGCGCTTGGGTGCATGAGGCTGACCGGTGACTAGGTCAATCCCCTCGCCCAGCTTGCCGGTGCCGAGTCCATCGCCGCCCCCCACGATGTCTGCCAGATCGAATTGCCGGCCGCTGAGCTTCGCCTGTTCGATGCGGACCTGTTGCAGTTCGGCGTTCAACGCTTGCTTGCGAGCGGCGAGGTCTCGGACCTCGGCCGCGCTGACGTCACGCTCGCCGCGCTTCACTCCCGCGAAGACGGCCGACAGACCGTAATACTCGCGCTGCGAAATCGGATCGAGCTTGTGGTCATGACACCGAGCACAATTGATCGTGACTCCGCAAGCCGCCGTCATCACCTGCGTCAGCATGTCGTCGAGATCGTCCGCGCGAGCCAATCGCTTCAGCACCGGACTGGGAGTCTCCGCCTGCCCGACGAAATCCCACGGACCCGCCGCGAGAAATCCGGTGGCGATGACGGCCTCGGGATCGTCGGGCCGCAGCACGTCGCCGGCGATTTGGTCTCGCAAGAAGTCGTTGTATGGCTTGTCGGCGTTGAGCGCCCGAATCACCCAGTCGCGATAACGCCACGCGTTGTCGCGCCGCTGGTCACGCTCAAAGCCATGCGTGTCGGCGTAATGAGCGATGTCCAACCAATGCCGCGCCCACCGCTCGCCGTAATGCGGCGAATCGAGCAACCGATCGACGAGTTTTTCGTAAGCCTGCGGATCGGGATCGCTCGCAAATGCTTCGACCTCTTCCGGCGTCGGCGGCAGTCCGAGCAAATCGAACGTCAGCCGCCGAATCAGCGTTCGCCGATCGGCCTCTGGCGACATCGTCAATTCTTTCGCGATGAGCTTTGCTTTGAGAAACGCATCAATCGGATGTTCGTGACTTGGCGGCGTCACTCGTTTGATCGGCTGCCACGCCCAATGCTCGCGGCGCTTGTCATTCGCCGCCGCTCGATCCGCATCCGATTCCGGCCAGACCGCTCCCGCATCAATCCACGCTTTCAGCGCCACAAGTTGCTCGGGCGTGAGCGGCTTCCCGTTCGGAGGCATCCGCTCGTCATCGTTCATGCTGGTGACTCGCCGCCACAACAGACTCTCGCCGCTCTTCCCAGGGACGATGACCGCACCACTCTCGCCGCCACGCAGAGCCAAGCTCTTCGCATCCAGTCGCAATTCCCCCTTCTGCTTGTTCGCACCGTGACAGGCGACACAGCGCGAGGTGAGGATCGGTCGAATGTCTCGTTCAAACGAAATCTCATCCGCCCGTGCCGACGACACGACCACCGCCGCAACAGAAAACAGAACGAAGCCAGCGCGCTTCATGACCGTCACTCGGTTTCTGCCACTCTGCATGGAAGTGTCTCGTGCGCTAGTCCTCAAACAAGCGATACCGCCCCACTCACCGAGACAAGCTGATTGCTCTCGACACAACTCAACGACCGAGTCCCTGGTCGATGCTTGTCTCTTGGAGTGCTTCTCTGATTCTTGTATTCGCTGTCGATCTCTCATTCCAGGAAAAGAGGGCGATGCCGACTGCGGTGAGCAGGCCGACTGCAGCGAACGCGAAGGCAGACACAATGGTTCTCAGTTTCTGAGTCGTTGTTGCCTTCGTTGGATCAAGAGAAACGGTGTGGTGCTCGGCAAGGTTTAGTCGTCGAAGCGGAGGCGATCAACCGGACGTCGTTTTGAGAGGATCATGATCCTCTTCCGGGGCGATCGGTTTCAGTTTTGGAGAACAGACCGTCGCGTAGAAACACAGCCCCACCAGAACCGCCGCTGCGAGCAGACTGCGTTCGTAGTACAAGAACTCCAGCCAGGTCGGTGGCATCACGCCGGGCAAATGATTCAGGCGGTCGAGTGTGGCGGCGGCCACCCACTTGTCGTTGAACCGCAAGGCCGTCGGCTTCAGGAACGATCGAACCCAATTGAGATCCAGGTCGTCGGGAACGCCATAGATCTCCATCAACTCGACGGCGTACGCCGTGGGTTCCAATGACCCTGTCTGCGCAATCCCTGACCCTGCCGGCCAAATTAGATAGGTCTTGAAACCGCCGGCCAATTGGAAGCCGCCTCCGTTCTTGGTGTGAAACTTTCGGAGCAGATTTTGAACCCTCTCGCGGTATTGATCGCGGTTGACGGGACGATCTAGAACCTCCAGCAGTTGCGTCGCACGCAGCAGTTCGTCGAGGGTCACATAGGAGGTTTCCAACAGATACTCCAACGTGGCGTGCAGCCGCTGCTCCAAGAGGTCTCGTTCCTGGGGCGAAAAGTCCTGGCGCAACACCGCCGCGCGGATGACCCAGTCCATCTGATTGAGGCTGGTGATCACTTGCGGCTTCAAACCGCTGGGCGGAGCATCGACCAAGGAATGCCGCCTCTGTTGGTATTCTTTCAGTTGGCTGAGTTGATCGGCCGGCAGCAGTCCGACTCGCAGCGCACTGCTCAGGATGAATCGGTTCTGACCACCAGAGATTTCTTTGGCCAGCAGCCGACGCGGGTTGGACAGATCGGGGTCAAGCTTGGAGTCGATGGCCCACTGCGCCGCGATTTCCCAGTGCTGCCAACTGACCAATTGATGGGGGGCTTGGTCGAAAGATTCGACGTGGTGCTTGATCCGAGACGGAGTGGCCGGCCAAAGAATCGGATTCATCATCCGGGCCATCAGCGAAACCACGATGATCGGGTATATGACGGCCAGCATCCATCGACGCACTGTTCCCATTTGTTGACCGGAAATGTTGGCAACCGGCGAGCCGACCAGAATGAAGGGGAGCAGAACCAATGTCCCACCGTAGAAGACGGCGACCACCAGCGACTGATCGAGGAAATGAATCTCCTGTTCACCGATCCCGGAAAAGCCGGCTATCTGCCCGAGAAACATCAGCCCCATCGCACAGGACGAGCCGACCACCTCACGATTCCCCATCCCGAGCTTGGCGAAGGCGGCGAGGACGTAGAGCAAGATTCCGAAAGAAACGACGTAGGACAGAAACAGCAACCACGTCGCCCCGTTAGCCGCCAACGTCAGGGTGGCCGCAAACACTCCCGCAGCGCCCCACTTATGCCGGCTCCACCATTGGCGAGCGACCTCGTTGATCGCCTGCTGGTCGGCCAACTCCGAGTCATTTCGCTCGCGAATGCCACGGATTTTCACAACGCTGAAAATCGTCGCGCCGAGCAGGACGAACAAACTGATCGCCGGAAAGGCCAAATAGCTGAGCAGCTTGTAGCCGCCGGCCGCCGGAGCCAATTTCGATTCGGCGGGCGATGCCTTGCAACCGGCGAGGATCGCCAACGGCAGAAAGGCCGCAGCGCTGCGCAGGAAGGGCGAGCGTCCCGCCAGAGGATCATCGGCACGCAGCCGTTGAGCGGCTTCCAGTCGAGTCCGCACGCCAACTTCAAACGTCGCGGGATCGACTCGGTAGGGACGTAAGGCCGCTCGCAGTTCATCGTCGGAGACCAAGTTCACAGGCATAGCAACATCCTTCCGATCTGTGCGACGGAAAGCTCACCATCGAGCAACCGCCGCAAGTTGCGACGGGCTTGATAGAGTCGCCCCTCCACCGTTTTGGCCGAGACCGACAACAACGCCGCCACTTCTTTCACACTGGTCTCTTCGAGGTAGTGCATGAGAACCACCTCCCGCTGTTTGACCGGCAGCCGCCCGATCGCCTGCCGCAACGCATCCAGTTGTTGATCGGGTTCTGGATCAACCGCGCTGACGGCTTGCTCCAGAACAGCCGGCGCAAGCGTCATCGTCCGTGCTCGACGACGGCGACTCCTTGCCCAATTGCGGTATTGGTTCAGCGCCACGCCGCGCAACCAGCGTCCAAACACTTCCGGATCGTTCCAGTCACCCCGGCAAGCTTCGCGGTTCAACCAGGCTTCCGAAAAACTGTCCTGAGCAATCTCGACCGCGTCACCCCACGGAGCTCCCCACGAGGCGATCAGCCCGATCAGCGGCCCGCGATAGGCGTTAACGAAAGTAGTCAGGTCCAAGTTGGTCTCTCCTCGACCCTGGAGTGTCCGGAGCACAGCCCAATCACACAATCTTTTGGAGAAATTGTGCGAACAGCCCCGAAAGCATTTTCAAGGAGAGCGATGCTAACCGCGGTGAGCAGGCCGAGTGTGGCGAACGCGAACGCCGACACAATGGATGTAGGGTGGGACAAGCTCGCTTCGAGCGCCGGCCCACCAGAAGCCCCGCTGGAATTACTTGGTGGGACGGCGCGGCGAAGCGCCGCTTGTCCCACCCTACGGCAAGTCAGACTGTCGAATTAGCGAGCGGCACGTTTCTTCCGCTTCGGTTCCGTAAACAATCCCCCGCCGCCGGTTGCGGAGGTAATCCGAGTGTTCGGCAGAGCCTCTTCGAGGATCGAGAAGTCGGTGCTGCTCAGGTCTGCCATCATGAAGGTCAACTCGGTGAGTTGCTTGAGTTCCTTGAGTGCGGAGTAGCCACCGCTCGACGAGAAGTTGGTGAGCCACAACGTGCGCAGGTTTGGAAGAACCTTCAACTTCAGCAGGCCGGAGACGGTGAAGCTCGCTTGGGGAAGATTGCCCGGAATGACAAATCCCGGACGGCCGCTCCCGTTGATGTCGAGGCGCGTCAGTGACTTAATCTCGGCGATGTGCGCCAACGATTCGTCGGTGAGTTTTGAGGCTCGCAGGCTGAGATGATCCAACTTCGGCAGCGTTTTGACGTGTCCGATGCCGGTGTCGGTGATGATGTGGCTGTCGATGTTCAATCGCTTGAGCTCGGTGAGCCCGGAGATCGCTTTCAGACCATCGTCGGTGATGCTCGTGAAGACCAACTGCAACGATTGCAGTTGACGGCACTCCGCGATGCGCGCCGCACAGGCGTCGTCGGCTTCGATGCCCAAGCTCAACGACTTGAGCCGGGAGAATTGCAGCGTCTCCGACGAAATGCCTTGTCCGACGAGATGCAGGTGCTCCAATTCCTGAAGCCCCGCCAGCGACTTGGTCGCTTCTTTCGAGAATCGCATCCATCCCAATTCCTGAGAGCCGACGTAGGCATTGAGTCCGAGATGTTTGAGACGTTTCAGCTTCGCAATCGAGGCGATCGCCGCGTCGGTCAGCCGGCCTTCCTGATACACATCCAGGTGCGTGAGCTGCGGCATCTGTTCGAGCAATCGGATGCCGGCGTCGGTTGTCCCGCATTCGTGCAGATGAAGTTCTCGCAGCGACTTCAATCCGACGATGTGCTTGAGCGCCTCGTCACCGAGTCGCTCTCCGGCGGCGCTGAGGCTCGACAGCGTGAGCTTTTCCAACGCCGTCAATTGGGCGAGGTGAGCCAACCCGGCGGCCGTGATCGTCTTGGTGTAGCCGATATCGAGTTCTCGCAGTTTTGGAAGCGTCTTGAAACGCGCGAGCAACTCATCCGTCAGAGCCCCACTCGCGTAGATCGAGAACACTTGGTTGTCATCGTCGATATTGGCGAGCAGGCCGTGGTTGTAGGGCGGTTTTAACCAATCCGGCAGCGCTTGCTCCGTTCGCTCCTGCTTCGCCTCGATTGTCGAGAGAGACAACGCTCCGCCACGCAGTTCACGAAACACGCCTGGATGAGAATTCCAATCGATCAACAGTCCTAACGCAGAACTCAGCGGCTCGTCCTTGAACGCGACTGTGACCGGCTCCTCCAAATCGAGTTCGGCCTTCTTCAGCGCCGGCTCATCGAGCTTCAACGGCACTCGCGCCGCTTGAGCCAACTTGGCCAACGCCTCGCGCAGCGGCAGCTCCTTCACGTCGAGCGAGACTTTTCGTTCAAACACTTCCTCGCTTCGAGCCGTTTGATCGGCGAGCGATTCATTTCCCTTCTGCGGCTCTGCGGGTTTTGATTCGACTTTGGCCTGAGCGTCGTTCGCTTTGTCCGCTTCCAGTGCGACGTCGATCATGCGGTCTTCACCCTCGGTGACTTTGACCGTGGATTGCCAAGGCTTGAAGCCGGGGACATTGAGCTTCAGCAGAAGGTCGATGTCCGGATGCACGTCGAACCAGAGTTGGCCAACTTCTTTCTGCAGGAATTGATTGGATGGCAGGCGAGCACCGGCTTCGTCAGCGGCTTTCTGATCGGCGAATTGCGGTGTCGACAACGCTCCCGCGATTTTCACGGGCTGTCCGTTGTGTGTCGCACGCAGCGTGATCGAAGTGGCTTTCAGCGAGCGAACGTGAAACGAGACGCCGTCCTTGTCGAACTTCGTGGTGGACCACGCCGAGGTCGGTGATGAGTTCGGTCCTTCGCGAATGATGCGCAGGAAACCGCCCAAATCGGCGTTCTGGTCAATGCGGCCTTCAAAACCGCGAGGGACTCGCAGTTCATAGAGGCCGGGTTGGTCAGTCACTTCGCGAAGTCGGCCCCACCAGCTCGCTTTACCGGCGGCTCCGTTCACCGACAGGGTGCGACCGCTCACCGGTTGATCGTCGCTCGTCGTGTAGCGAGCGGTCATGCGCACGGACTCGGTTGGCTTGAAGTCGAGTTGTTGTTCGGCCAGCGCGGTCTTGGGGAGATCCACCAGTTGATGAAGATAGACGTCGGGAAGTCGCACACCGTCTTTAGGGAGATCGGGGAAGCGGCCTTCGTCAAAGAGTTCCACGACGTATTGTCCGTACTGACACGGCGGGAGCGAATACCGCCCATCGGCATCCGTCATCGCGTATCGCGGGGGCACTCGACTGCTGCCGTTGGCTCGGATGGCGACCCCCGCGACGCCGCGGCCTTTCGCATCGGTCACTCGCCCAAAGAACCGAGTGCCGCGCTGCAGTTGGAACACCGGCTGCTCGCCGATTTCCGGAGTGATCCCTCGCGACACCGCCGCCGCATGATTCGGGATCACAAAGATTCGACCGCGATCCCCATCCGGAACAACCAGCCGATAGCGGCCGTTCGCATCGGTCGTCGTCTTGTGAGCGGAATCGGTCTGCCAACTTTGCGGATTCCGGCCGGTGAAGATCGCGATTCCTTTCGCCGGTCGTCCGTCGATGTCCAACACTTGCCCGCTGACGATTTTTCCGGGGACCAACTCCACCTTGCGAATGAAGGCGTGAGCGTGGTTCGGTTCCTTGTTGAACAAGAGATGCAGCGGCACGGCACCCGGCCGGGATATCTGATAGTCCGGATGCTCCGCAATCCGTTCGACGAACAAGTCATTTGTTTGACCCTTGACCGCCTCCGGCAGCTTAAACGTGAATCGCCCGACATTGCGAAAGACCAGTTCCGCCAGCCGCTCGTTGTTCCCCAGACCATCACGCAAAGTGCCGAACCGAAATCGAACGGTCGCCCCTGCGATCGGCTTGCCGGTGACGGAGTCGATGACTTCGCCTTCGATGGGTGCCAGCGACTCGGCTTTGCTCGCTGGGGTCTGAGCCGCTTCGTTCGGTGCCTGCGCTCGGCGCGGGTCTCCCGACCCCGCCGCTGGGTTGGACCGCTGGTCTCCGTTTGTGTTGTTCGTCTCTTTCGTTGCTTGCTCCGAATCCGGGAGACCTGCGGTCGGGTTGAGGGCGGGGTCAGGAGACCCGCGCCCAGCGCGCGCGCCCACCTGAGTCGCCGCGGCCACTTCAACCGTCAGCACGTTGGAGTTGGGGGTGAGCGACTTGCCATCGTCCGACTTCTCTCCTGGGCGGTCTTGAGTCCATTGGACAAGGTATGTTCCCGGTTGCTTGATCGAATATTCGGCAGCCAGATCGAGTTCTTCGATGAGCACGACGGGCTTGTGCTGTTCGGCGGTGACGATGGTCTCAGAGGGTTTTCGTTCGCGGTTGATCGGCGACATCTCGCGGCCGTCGGGACCGATCACCACCAGCGAACATCGAGCGGGTTGCGCGAACGTGAACTGCATTGGCTCCGGTTTCGCCGCGTTGAGCAATTCGAGCTTCAGTTTGAGCGGCTCGCCGACCTGCGGCTTTTCGGTGAGCGAAGTCAGCCGTGTTTGCCAGACGCCGCGAATCGGACCCCAGATGATGACGTGGTCCGAGCGTGTGAGTTGATAATTCCGGCAAATGACTGCGAGCGTCTGGCGTGCCGCATTGCGAGTCGCCTCGGATTCCGAGCGGCACGGTTCGTCAAAATGTCCGTGGCCAACAGCAAACAGAAAGCGTGTGGACGCCACGCAACGACGCAGCACGTCTCGTCCCGGCTCATGCGACGCCTCGGCGAGAATCGTGTTGACGGCGGTATCGAAGGAGTGATTGAGGCTCAGCAAGTGGCCCGCCGCGAGCACTCGACATTCGGCGTCCGCGTCCTTCAATCGCGGCACGAGTGCCGTCTCGAATTCTTTCTGCTGCGCG
Source organism: Planctomyces sp. SH-PL62 (assembly GCA_945905295.1). GTDB lineage: Bacteria > Planctomycetota > Planctomycetia > Planctomycetales > Planctomycetaceae > SXKJ01. The sequence continues at coordinate 34,647 of CAMDPX010000028.1, forward strand.
ACCGTCAACCGCGACGTGTCAATCAAAGTTCTTCGCAGCGCGCGACGGCGCGTTTCGACATCAGAATCGGACATCGCCAAGACCACAAAGCCGAGCGAATCGCCGAGGTCACGAATCATCGTCGACGCCACTGTTCGCCGAGCGGGGACCGAGAGCTTGGGATATTTCGCGACCAGTTCTTGCCACACGCCAGCGTCAAAACCCCAGAACAAGTTCAACCAATGATTCGTCAGCGTTTCGTCCTTGCGATCCAATGCCGACAGCAAGAACGGCAACGTGCTGAAATCCTTGCGGCCGATCGCAATCAACGCTTGCCATGCCGGGTACGCGACACGTCCATCGCTTGAGCGCGTCAATTTCTCCAATCCGGACTGTGCGACTCGCGCATCGCTTCCGAAGGTAACCAACGCTCGCGCCGTCAGACGCTGGACGACGACGTCATCGCTGCCAAGCAACTCCGCCAATCTGGGGATCGCTGTCAGATCCGACTTCTCCGGGCTGCCGTTCAGCAGAGCCATCCATCGCACGGACGCATCGGCCTTCTGCAACTTGGCGAAGTCATCATCGAAGCTGCGCGGAATCGGCCCGCCTCGTTTGCGAATCTCGTCCGGAGTCGCAATCAGCAACACTCCCTGGTCGATGCGCGAACTCAACTTGGCCTGATGCAAAATCAACGGCAGAGCATCCGCGTGTTCGACCCCGAACATTCTGCTCGTGATCGGCGTCTCGGCCGCCTCTTGAGCGGACGGATGCAACTGAATCGTGATATCGTGGTAATCGCTCAGATAGCTCACGACGTCCGACAACGGCAGGTTCTCAAACGCAATTTCCGTCTTTTCACGCAGTGCCGCTTCGATTCGCCGGTTCGCCTGTTTGATCTTCTCGGCCGCTTCCGGGCTTTTGTCCGCCGTGATCTTCAAAACGTCGTCTTCGATAACCAGTGCGAGCTTCTTTTCGCCGAAGTCTTCCAGAATGATTTTCAGCGCGTTGCGAAGTTTGACGTCCTTAAAAGTGCGCGAGATGGCGAGGTCTTGCCTCACGTTCAATTCCGACAACGCTGCAACATCAATGATGATGGGAATGTGGTGTTGTTTGGCGACGAGCACGATCACGTCACTCAACGTCAGAGCTTTAATGGTCAGCGACGTGGTCCGTTCCAATTCCTCCAGAATCCGAGCCTCAACAGCACTAACCTGCGCTCGGCGCGGGTCTCCCGACCCCGCCGCTGGCTTGGACCGAAGGTCTCCGTTCGTATCGTTGGCCGACTTCGTGTCTTGCTCCGCATTAGGGAGACCTGCGGTCGGGTCGAGGGCGGGGTCGGGAGACCCGCGCCCAGCGCTGTCGCCGTCTTCCGCGAGCTGCATTTGCAGCTCGGCTTGCGACGACGCGGAAGATATGAACGTGCCGAGAGCGATCGTCAGCAGACAGCCAAGCGTCACGAATGCGACGAGCCACCGGTCGCTCAGTCGGACGACCGCATGTTCGGGAGCGATTCCCACGATCCGCCGAATGCGCGCGAGCAGCGAACCATCCGCCACTCCAAGTGCCAACACCGTGCTGCGACCACGCAATTCTTCGATTGCCAACAACGCGCGGCCGTACTCGATGCGATTCCCGAACGACGCCACCACGAGGTCATCGCAGCAGTGCTCCCGTTCGACCCGAATTTGATGCGACAGCCACCACACCGCCGGGTGATAAAAGAAAAACGTCTCGACCAGCGTCTGCAACAGGTTCACCACGAAATCATGCCGCCGCACATGAGCCAACTCGTGAGCCAAGATCGCTTCCAACTGCTCAGCCGGAAGACTCGTCATCAAGCTGACCGGCAGCAAAACCACCGGCCGCAGATAACCGACGACGATCGGAACTTGAGCCAATGTCGATTGCAACACGGTCACCGCCCGACGCAATTGCAATCGCTCGGCCACGCGCCGCAGCGTCGCGAGTACCTCCTCCGAAGCTGGCGACACACCGACCCGCTTCAGCCGCCACAGCATGTGCCAACCGAACAACGGCCTCAGCGAGCAGACCGCCACACCGATGCACCAGACCGCGACGATCCACATCAGCCACGGATGCAGCGCCGTCTTCGCGCGCTGAGACCAAGACAACGCCTCATGGCGAGCGGGGGGCGTCAGCCCCCTGGTTGTCTCGGAGTCGAGCGACGTCTCCATCACCAGGGGGCTAACGCCCCCCGCTCGCCTGGTGTTTGTGGCAGCGTCCGGGGTCGGGTCTTCAAATTTCGTTGTGCTGGTGAGCCGGAGGGCGTCAGCCCCCGGACTGGTCGCGTGAACCACGTCAGGTCCGGGGGCTAACGCCCTCCGGCTCGCCAAGTCATCGCGCGTGATCAACCACGTCACCAGCGGCACAACAACCATCACTCCCATCGCCACGACATGGACGCCGTATCGAGCCGCCGATGAACTTCGCCGCATCGCGCGAGAGATCGCTCCCGCCAGCAGCGCGACGAGCGCGAACTGCCACAACGAATGCACCAACACCCAACCGAGTCGCTCAACAAGCGGATTCATGCTTTCCCCTCCATCTCATCGAGCAACTTCCGAGCTTCCTCAATCTCGTCCTTCGACGCCTTCCCCGACGCCAGCGCTTGCAGCACGAGGCTCATCGCCGAGCCGTCATAGACTTTCTCAATCAGTTCAGTGAGAAACTTCTTGGCCGCCCGCTCACGAGTCATCGCCGCGCGATAGACCAACGGCGTCGCCTTCTCGTCCCGCTTGACCAGCCCCTTGGTCAGCATCACCGAGAGCATCTTCACGGTCGTCGAATAATTCGTCCCCTTGGCCTCATTGAGCCGCGCGTGAATGTCGCGCACCGGGCTCGGCCCCAGCTCCCAGAGGATTCGCAGAATTTCCAACTCAACCGCCGTCGGCTGAGATGATCCCAATTCCCGCATGACACAACCTCCGCAATTCGTGGCCTGACTCTCCGAGGCTGTGAACTTTTTGGTAGCTGAAGTCGCCAGACTTCAGAATTCGCCGAGAAAACTGAGCTCTGGCGAGTTCAGCTACCAATTCTTTCACAGCCTCTCCGAGTCGGGAGCTTTCCAGAAAGAGCCGACTCGGAGAGTCGGCCTACGTCTAGCGAAACCTTTCGCCACGCGGACTGTAGCGAAGCCTTTCGCTGTCGCAAGCCCGATAACAATGGATTGTTGGCGTGAAAGATTTCGACGTCGGCGGAGTTACTTTTTGTGCGGCGACGTGAAATCTGGATGAGCGGCTGGGCGCTAGCCGCCGGTCTTATCGTCGAAGTCTTGTGAAGCGTTCGCTCTCTCTGACATTTTGGGTTAACGTGAGGCGGTCGTCTCTGGCACGTAACAATTCCAGGAGTCCATCATGAACCACGATACGAATCGGCGGCAGTTCATGCAGCAATCCACGGGGGCTGCGGCAATCGTTGCGGCGGCCGCGGCACTTGGGGGAGTGCAGCTCTTCGCTGACGAGAAGCCGGCGAAGATTCGGCTGGGGATCATCGGTTGCGGCGGGATTATGACGCACCATGTCAAAGGGCTGGTCAGCCGGCGCGAAGCGGTGTCGATCGCGTGGCTGTGTGATGTCGATCCGGCGCAGATCGACAAGATGAATGCTCACGTGACGCGCGAGTTTCAGGCGGCGCCGCCGAAGCGGACGGCTCGCTTTGAAGACCTGATCGAGGACAAGGACGTCGACGCGGTCATCATCGCGACGCCGCATCACTGGCACGCTCCGATCGCACTGGCCGCCATGCGGGCGGGCAAGGACGTCTACATCGAGAAGCCGATCTCGCACGTATTCAACGAAGGACCGCTGATCATCGCGGCCGCGAAGAAGTACGGTCGCGTCGTGCAACAGGGAAGTCAGATGCGAAGCAGTCCCGTCACCGAGAAGGCCGGTCGGCTGCTGAAGGAAGGGATCATCGGGAAAGTGAAGGTGGCTCGCGCTTGGACGGCGGAAACTCGGACGGTCGAAAAGCCGCTGCCGGATGGGATGCCTCCGGCGGGAGTCGATTACGACCGCTGGCTGGGCCCCGCGCCGAAACGTCCTTTCAACCCGCATCGCTTTCATCAGACGTGGCGAATGTTCGCGGACTACGGCAACGGCGAGATCGGTGACGACGGGATTCATGATCTCGACATGGCCGCGTGGGGGCTCGGCATCGACACACTCCCCAAACAGATCACGGCTCGCGGCGGCCGCATGATGCTCGACGGTCACGCCAGCGAGTACCCGGACAACATGAACGTGACCTACGAGTACCCCGACGGCCGACTGCTGATCTACGAGAATTATCCCTTCACCGCTTATGGGCTGCACGGTTTCGACAACGGCAATGTGTTCTACGGCACCGAGGGCTACATGGTCTTCTCGCGTCGCGGAGCCTTCAGTGTGTTTCAAGGTCCGAAGGGAATACCGGGGCCGACCGAAGGGAAAGAACTGCGCGGCGAGCGCGGCTATGCCGAGCACATGGCCGAGTTTCTGAATGCGGTTCGCCGACGCACGCCGACTCGCGCGGCGGCGGAGGTCGCTCATCGCAGTTGCGCGTTGGTGCATCTGGCTGAGATCGCGTTCCGCACGCGCGGCCGGCTCGACTTCGATCCGAAGACCGAGCGATTCACCGACTGCGACGAAGCGAATCAACTGCTGAGCAAAAAGTATCGTGCGCCGTTTGGCCTGCCGGATGTCGCCTGACGCAGCGCTGACCTGCGATTCCGCTTCAACGATTGAGAGCCATTCATGAACAGTCCCTCCGCGACGTCTCGACGACGCTTCTTGCAGGCCAGCTTGTCGGCCGGTGGAGCTGGCCTTTCATTGGCGGACATTCTGCGTCAGCAAGCGTTCGCCGAGTCGTCCGAGAGATCGACGGCCGATACGTCCGTGATTCAGATTTGGCTGGGTGGTGGCCCTAGTCAATTCGAAACGCTGGATCCAAAACCGGAAGCTCCCGTCGAAATTCGGGGGCCGTACTCGGCGATCCAGACCAAGCTGCCGGGGATCTTGTGCTGCGAGAAGTTGCCGCGCACGGCGATGGTTCTCGACCGCGCGGCCGTCATTCGCACGGTCAGGCACGCCACGAACGGACATTTTGTCGGAGCCCATTGGTGCTCGACCGGCTATTCCGGAGACCTCAATCGCAGCACGCATCCGTCGTCGGGTGCGATCGCTTCGCGGTTCCGAGGTGCGGTGAATCTCGGTGTGCCCGCTTATGTGTTGCTCTCGGAAGAGCAGACTCGGAATCCGGAGATTGCGACGGTGATGGGAGCCGCGTATCTCGGATCTCAACATGCTCCGTTCATGATTCTGCAAGACCCGTTTCAAAAGAGTTTTCAGCAGGACAAAGTTCGGCACGCGGCATCCAGTTTGAAACTCGCGGACGATTTCACGCTATCGCGCGTCGCGGATCGGCGGTCGCTGCTCCGAGGTCTGGATCGTTTCGCACGTCAGGCGGATGCGACCCGTGCGATGGACGGGATCGACAGCTTCACGCAATCGGCATTCGACATGTTGACCAGCGGTGCCGCCCGCCGAGCGTTCGATCTCAATGAAGAATCGCCAGCCACTCGCGACCGCTATGGGCGACATCGTTGGGGACAGATGGGGCTGCTGGCTCGGAGGTTGGTGGAGGCAGGCGTGACCTTCGTCACGCTCAACACCGCACCGGATTCGCTCTGCTGGGACTGGCACCGCAACATCGTCAATGACAACCGGCCGACCGACGGTTCCGACGGCCCGACCCGCGGCATGGACATCTCCGGTCCGCCGCTCGATCAGATGCTCTCGACCTTGATCACGGATCTCTACGAACGGGGCCTCGATCGCAAAGTCCTGCTGGTCGTCTGGGGAGAATTCGGCCGAACTCCGCGCGTGAACGCAACCGGCGGCCGCGATCACTGGGGCTCGCTGATGAGCATTCTGATGGCCGGCGGCGGACTGAAGGTCGGCCAGGTGATCGGCACCTCCAGCCCCAACGGCGAGGTTCCCACCAGTCGCCCGGTCTCGCCGACGGATGTGCTGGCCACCATCTACCGCCACTTGGGAATCGACTTGACCCGGCACACCGTGACCAACGCCGGCCGCCCGATTCCACTCCTTCCCGACGGAACACCGATTACCGAATTGCTGTGACCGGAATCGTCGGGTGCTCTCCAAACCGCATGAGAAAGGTTCATCGAATGATTCTCGACACGTTGGACAACGCGGCTCGTTACTTCGTGCTCGGCGAACGGATCGCGACGGCGCTGAAGTATCTGCGAGAAAACGACTGCACCAAATTGCCAGTGGGGAAGTTCCCCATTCAGGGCGAGCAGATTTACGCGCTCGTGCAGGACAACACGACCAAGACTCGCGACCAAGGGGTCTGGGAGGCTCATCGAAAATACATCGACGTGCAATTCGTCGCCGCCGGTGTCGAGGAGATGGGCTACGCCAACATCCAGACGCTGACGGTCAAGAAGCCGTACGATGAGCAAGCCGACTACGCGCTGTTTGAGGGGAGTGGCAGTTTCGTAACGGTCCCAGCCGGGAGTTTCACGATTTTCTTTCCCGAAGATGGGCATATCCCAGGCTCTGCCGTGGATGGCAAACCAGCGGCGGTCCGTAAGGTCGTCATCAAGGTCGCGGTCTAGAACGGAGCCCCCGGCCCGTTCGGCTGACTCCTTGGGTCGGACAGGATTGGATTCCCCTCTTTCGCCACGAGCGAAACGGCCATGGAAAACTCGCGCTGATGAATTCTCGATTCAAACGGCTGCTGTATTTGATCTGCGGTCTGACCGATTTCGCCGCGTTCGTCGTGATCTTCGCGGTGTCGCGCGGGTTGGCGGAGGGAAAGGCGGAGTCGTGGTATCTCGGCGTCGTAGGGGCCGGACTGTCGTTGAGCGCGGGAGTCGGCAGCATCCTCGGCGGCTGGTTGGCTCACCGGTTTGATGGTCGAGTTGTGTTTGTCACTGGAGCGATCACCCTCGGTTCGAGCATTGCCGCGTGCGCGCTCGGCGATCCGACACGTCTTTGGTTCCTGCCGGGCTATTGGCTGTTGGGGATCGGGTTGGGATTTATTTACCCGCCGCTGATCGGCTGGCTGAATCAGGGCGAAGATGCTCACGCGAATCGTCGCGGAGTCAGCCGCACGCTGATTTTGTTTTGCGTGGCGTGGAACTTCGGCATGATGTGCGGTCAGTTGACGGCCGGCTCGCTGTTTTCCTTCGGGGCGCATTGGACGTACGGCGCGGCGTTCGGGGTCTCGATGTTGAATTTGATTCTGGCAATCGCTGCTGTGCGGCGAGTCGTCCCGTTGTCTTCAGTGTCGAACGATCGAACGCCGGAGGAACACCAGGCCGTGGAATTGGCGTCCGCCTTCAAGCGACTGAGTTGGATCGCAAATCTCGGCGGCATGTTTGGCGGCAGCATGGTGGTTCACTTGCTCCCCGATCTCGCGGTGACGATCGGCATTGCCGCCGCCGATCATGGCAAACTGTTGGCGAGCTGGCGGGCGGTCATCATCGCGACTTATCTGGTCATGCACCGCGCGGCATTTTGGCATTACCGGCTCAGTGCAGCGTTGACATCGCAGGTGCTCGCGGCCGTTGGCCTGATCGTGATCGCGCGAGCCGAATCGGCCGTCACGCTGTGGATCGGACTGACTTTGTTAGGACAGCTTGTCGGCTACAACTATTTCTCTGGCTTGTTCTACAGCACGGCCGGAAGTTCGCACGAACGTCGCGCGCTGGCCGCGGGCATTCATGAGGCGACACTGGCCGTCGGCATGGCGGTTGGCACCATCGTGGGTGGCGTGCTGGGTACGCTGGTGAATCAGCGCGTGCCATACCTTTTGGCATCGGCTGTGTTACTTGTGATGATCGTCGTGCAGATCGTGGCTTGGTGGCGCTGGGTGCGGTCACTGCGTCAAACAAGTCCGGTCGCCGCGGTCGAACCGGAGGGACTCCGTGTTCAATGAAACTTCAGCCTCCGGTTGGCAGGCTGCGGAGGTCCGGTTCGTCGCGATCAACTCGCTTGCCTTGAGCATGCCAGATTCGATTACGCCAGAATCCCCTGCACGACTTCTCCATGCACGTCGGTGAGTCGGTAGTCGCGGCCTTGGACGCGGTAGGTGAGCTTGGTGTGGTCGATGCCGAGCAGATGCAGCGCGGTGGCGTTGAGATCGTGAATATGCACGGGGTCTTTGACAATGTTGTAGCTGAAGTCATCCGTCTCGCCGTGGACGTGGCCCCGTTTCACACCGGCACCGGCCATCCAGACGCTATAGCAGCGCGGGTGATGGTCGCGACCGTAGTTGTCTGGAGTGAGTGCGCCTTGGGAATAGACCGTGCGACCAAACTCGCCGCCCCAGATGACGAGCGTGTCGTCCAACAGGCCGCGTTCCTGAAGGTCGGTGAGCAGCGCGGCGGTGGGCTGGTCGGTGTCGTAGCACTGGCTCTTGATCCCCTTGGGCAGGTCGCCGTGCTGGTCCCAGCCTCGGTGATAAAGCTGAATGAATCGCACACCACGCTCTGCCAGCCGGCGCGCCAAGATGCAGTTGGCCGCGTAGGTGCCGGGCTTCTTGGATTCGGGACCATAGCGTTCGAAGATGCTCGCGGGTTCCTTCGACAGGTCCGCGAGTTCCGGGACCGCGGTCTGCATGCGGAACGCCATTTCGTACTGGTCGATGCGAGCCTGCGTTTCGGGATCTTGAGACTCGTCAAACTTCAAGCGATTCAGCGCGGCGACATCATCGAGCATCGCGCGGCGGCGATCGGTGGTGATGCCGGGTGGGTTCGACAGAAACAGCACCGGATCCTTTCCCGAACTGAACCGCACCCCCTGATGGCGCGAAGGCAGAAAGCCGGAGCTCCACATGCGCTCGTGCAGCGGCTGGGCGTTGGTCGGGCCGCTGGGTCGCGAGATCATCGCCACGAACGCGGGCAGGTCGGCGTTTTCCGAACCGAGTCCGTAAGCCACCCACGAACCGAACGCGGGCCGGCCGCCGATCTGATGGCCGGTTTGCAACAGCGTCATCGCCGGGTCGTGATTGATCGCCTCCGCGTGCAGCGAGCGAATGACGCACATCTCGTCCGCGAACTTCGCCGTGTGCGGCAGCAGTTCGCTCAACCACATTCCCGAGTCCCCGTGCTGCTGAAATTTGTAGACCGACGGCGCGACGGGAAATCGCTTCTGCCCGGCGGTCATCCCGGTGAGCCGCTGCTCGCCCCGAATGGACGCGGGAAGATCTTTGTCGAACTGCGTGACGAGCCCCGGCTTGTAATCGAGCAGCTCCAATTGCGAAGTCGCGCCAGCTTGCGTGAGCCAAATGATCCGCCGCGCCTTCGGCGTGAAATGCGGAGCGCGCGTGTCGGCGAACAGTTGCGGGTTCATCAACGACGCAAGCGCCGCGGCACCGATTCCCGTGCTGCTCAAGAAGTGACGACGAGAGAGTCCGGTCTGAAATGTGTCCGAGGTCATGAGGTTCATTCCTTCGTAGGTTGGGACTCCGTCCCGACTCTTCCGCGATGAGGGTCGGGACGGAGTCCCTACCTACTTTTCGGGTTCATTCCTTCGTGACCACTTCATCGAGATTGAGCAGCGTGCTGGCGACGGCCGTGAACGGGGCGAGTTCTGCGGGATTCAATGTCGCATCGGCAGCCGAATCGCCAACGGCGAGGAACGCCTTGGCCGCTTCGCGATCCCTTTCGAAATCAACACGGGCACGCTCATAAGCGGCGCGCAGTACCGTCAACTCGGCGGGCCTCGGCGGTCGCGACAGCAGCAGGCGGAAGCCGTGAGTGAGGCGCGACTCCACCGTATCACCTCCCTCGCGCAGCATGCGTTGCGCGAGGAAACGCGCGGCCTCGACATAGGTCGTGTCGTTCATCAGGTTGAGCGCCTGAAGCGGCGTGTTCGTGCGCGGACGCCGCAGCGTGCAGGCTTCTCGGAACGGCGCGTCGAACAACAGCATCGCCGGATTCGGCACCGAGCGTTTCCAATAGGTGTAGAGACTGCGGCGGTGGAGATCGTCCCCTTTGCCGGGGACATAAACGTTGTAGCCGTTGCCCGCAGTGACTTGTTCGTAGAGGCCCGGCGGATGATAGGGCTTCACCGAGGGGCCGCCGATTTTCTCGACCAACAGACCGCTCGCGGCGAGTGCCTGATCGCGAACGAACTCGCCCGCCAGTCGATACCGAGCACCGCGGGCGAGGAGCCGATTCTCAGGATCACGCTCGCGCAGCAACGGCGTGAAGTGCGACTGCTGGCGGTAGGTGTGGCGACGGTTCGATCGTCGGTCCGCGACGAGATGGTTTGGCGGGATGGCTCCGCCGAGGCGGATGGGTTGAAACCCACGGCGACCTTCGGTCCGCCGCGGCGGACTCTGCGACTAAGGACAAGAACCAATGAGTCGCGTGTGGGTTCACGCCTCATCCTTCCGTCTCTTCTCTATCTGTTTTCGGCGCACTTGCTTCGTCGATGCGTTTCACGAGCAACGGTAAATGGTTTTGGATGATGTCTCAAACGACGGCATCGTCAACGATGTCGTAACCATGCACCAAAATGTTTCGGAACGCGATGATTTGCCGTTTCTCTGGAAACTGATCGGTCAGTTCAGGAGCAGCTTTTGAGAGGCGCGTCATTGCCTCACCCACAATCATCAACTCTCGCTCGATGGCGGAGTGCAACATTTCATCGGAACGATAATCGTCGAATGTTCGGCCATTGACGAACTTCGCAATCAGTGCCGCCGCATGACGAATGTCTTCCAGACTCTTTCGCGGGTCAGGCGGCATAAATCACCTGCCGGCTCTGATCCACGCCGGCTCGGAAGTACGGATTGCGAATGGCGCGATCCATGACGAGATCGACTTTCCGCTGAAACAAATCTTCGAGATCAAACAGCAAGCCAAAGTAGGCATCAGCGGGCTTCTGGTCCGCGTCAGGCAGGTATTCGACGAGGAAATCGAGATCGCTGCTCTCCGACTTGAACGAGCCATCCGACGCCGAACCAAACACTTCCAGCCGCCGCACAAGATGCTTGCGGCACAGCCGGTCGAGGTCCGAGTGATGTTGTTCTAAAAGTGGGATCATGGTCGTCTCCGCAAAAGAGTCTAACCAACGCCTGCACGACCATCCAACACGTTTTCGCGGCAGTGATTGATTGCGTTGGAGCACACCTGTCGCGGAGCGACATTTGATGGTCGCCGTGGGTTTCAACCCACGGATGACGATGACACAGGAATGATTCGTCGCGGAGCGACGATGGAAGGCGGGGGGCATCGGCGCGAAGGAAATTGATCGCTGATCGTGTGGCGATGGTTCGATCGTCGCTCCGCGACGAGATGGTTTGGCGGGATGGCCGACCGTGGGTGGAAACCCACGGC